>CAJOQZ010000301.1 GCA_905236585.1 uncultured Lachnospiraceae bacterium | reverse complement strand
ACCAGCCGGTCCAATACCGCCGGCACCTGCACCGTCGCGAACTCCGGTTTGTTTGCTTCGGATTTTTTGTTTTTGGATAGTTTTAAGCCGCCCTTTTTCTTCGCCGTAATCAGCGCCGCTATATTCAGGCTTTTGTTCACAATCAGCGGGAACGGGCGCGACGCGTCCACCGCCATCGGCGTCAGCACCGGATATACCGTTTCTTCAAAATACCGATCGATGTATTCCATCTGCTCGTCGTTCAAATCTTCATAGGATAAAAACAGCCGGACGCCCTCTTTGTCCAATACCGGTATCAGCGACCGGTTGAACGTCGAATACGCGCTTTCGCAGAAATCATGCGTTACCTCTCCGATCGCCGCCAGCTGCTCCTGCGGTGATAAGCCCGCGAGATCCTTTTTTACATAGCCCGCGTTGTCCATATCTTTCAGCGACGCCACGCGCACCATGAAAAACTCGTCTAAATTCGAAGCCGTTATCGACAAGAATTTCAGACGCTCCAGGACGGGAAGTTTTTTATCCCGCGCCTCGTTCAAGATGCGTTCATTGAATTTCAGCCACGACAATTCGCGGTTGTCAAAATTTTTCGGATCGTCAAATCCCATGGTCTTCCCCTCCTATAGCCTTTTTTCCCGAATCAGCGGACGTACGCCGAACGCGTCGACAAACGCATGCACCTTATCCCCGAACAACCCCCGTTCGAGCGTAAGCGAATCTTCTGCATCCACCGTAATCACCAGTTCATCCTTTTGATTCAAGGTCATTTTTACATTTTTCGCTTTCTGCTTATGGCTCTTGTCGAGCGCATTGGCGACACGTAAAATCGCCGTCAGTTTGATGATCGTAAAATACTCATCCCCGGAAAAAACATCCCGCATTTCCTCGTACGATAAAAATTCTTTCCGATGAAAATATGTGACGCGGGCGATCATCAAGCGTTCCTTTTCGGTCAATCCCAATATCTCCGAAGTCTCGATAATCGTGGCGGTACACGTCGCGGCTTCGGCAATGCTGATGTATTTTCCGCAGTCATGCAGGATTGCGCAGACCCGCAGCAGCAGTCGGTCGCGTGTTGTTAAACCGTGCCGCTTTTTCATTGCGTCAAATATCATGACGCAGAGTTTTTCCAATACTTTCAAATGCGGCTGGTAACTGTTGTAGCGTTCCGCAATCGCCCAGCATTGGCTTAAAATGTCTTTTTCCATATCCCGCAGAGGCTTAAGCAATTTGTTGGCATAGGCATAATGGTAGGCGATCCCCTCGTGGATGGATACGAACGGCGCATATACTTCGCCCACGGGAATCCGCTCCATCAGCGACTGGTACAACAGCAGGTACGACAGCCGCAGATTGTCGAACTGCGCTTCGTCCTCCTCGGAGACATTATAATAGTACGCCTTGATCGACTGCTTGATAAATTTCAAAAACTCTTTCGCGTTGTAATGGTCGTCCTTTTTCGCCGCCTTAGACCGCGGCGCATCCATCAGTTGATTGTGGACGATTACCAGTTTCGTCGGCGGCACCTGCTTTAGAAACATATTGTAGAATACGCCGATTTCCTTATACAGCATTTCCAACATCTGCTCGCGGAAATCCGCCTTTTGATCGAGGTGCCTCAAATTATCCGCGACTCTTGTCGCGCCGAGCCGGATGTGCTGGGAATTGACAAATTTCCCGTCCGAGAACAACGACAGTTGAATGATTGAGCCGCCGATGTCTACCATGACCGTCCGTCCGTCGATCATGTTTTCAAAATCCGGCTGGGATGATACGGCTTCATAGATTAAGTACCGCTGCATGGCGTTGTCCATGATCTCCATTTCGATGCCGGTCTGTATCTTGATCTGATCCAAGACAAACAGAAGATTTTCCGCAGCCGAAAGGAAATTCCCTCCGCTCACATGGACCTCGTCCGGCTGATACATCTGCGCAGTCTCATAAAAATCATGCAGCGTTTTTATCATCCGGTGAAGCACTTCCGGCGTGATCCGTCCGTTTTTGTAGATATCCTCGATCACTTCCAAATGCGCCCGCACATGGTCGATCCGCTTAAGACGTTTTCCTTTCGTAATCTCAAATACTTTCAGACTGATTGCATACGATCCGACATAGATGGTTGCAAAGGTTTTCATTTATCGTTTTCCCTCCGTTAGTAATTCCCCAATATCCGTAAATGATTCGTTTCTTCCAAAAGTCCGCGCAGCGCGTTTTTCGTCGCATCGGAAAGCAGATTGCCTTCAAAATCAATAAAAAAGCGGTACTCCCACTGCTTTCCCCTGATCGGTCTGGACTCGATCCGCGTCATATTCAGCCCGTTAAAAATAATATGGGACAGCGCACGGTAGAGCGAGCCTTTTTCATGCGCCAACTCAAAACAAATGCTTACCGTCGCCGCGTCCTTGCGGTACTCACGCTTGCCGCTTACTATGATAAACCGCGTCCTGTTGCCTTTTTCATCACAGATTTTCCGGTCTAAAATCTTTAATCCGTACAGTTCGCCATTGATCTCTCCCGCTATCGCGGCTTTTGTTTTATCGTTGTCGCTTTTTACTTTTTTCGCACTAAGCGCGGTGTTTTCCATTGCCACCGCCGAAAACTGCGGATGATTCCGTAAATAGCCGTCGCATTGCAAAAGCGCCTGCGGATGGGAATAGACCGTGCGGATATCCGAAAGTTCCGCTTCGGGCAGTCCCAGCAGCGCGTGATCGATCGATATGATCTGTTCGCCGATAATAAAGCAGTCGTATTCACTTAATAAATCGTAGTTCTCCGTAACCGTCCCCGCCGTGGAATTTTCAATCGGAAGCACGGCGAAATCCGCTTCCTGTCCGCGGATTGCCTCGAAGGCGTCCCGCCATGTCGCCACGGGAAAAGCGGCTGTCTTGCTCCCGAAAAAGGAATGCGCCGCACTTTCCGAATATGCGCCCTCTACGCCCTGATAAACGACCTGCGCATTTGTGAAGTCAAACGCCTCTACGCCGACGAACTGCGACGTTTTCGTCTGCATCACATCCTGCATGTCCCTATACTGCTTCTTCCGGCTTAATGACATCAACTGGACGAACAGTTCCTCCGACGCCTGCCGCATGAACGGATCGTCATATAAAGACATGATGTCCGCCAGTTTTGCTTTTTCCCGCTGCGCATCCAATATCGGCTTATGGTTGGCGCGTTTATATTCCGCCACCTCGTCCGACAACGCAATCCGCCGCTCAAAAAGCGACAGCAGTTCCTTATCAACCGCGTCGATATCGACACGGATTTCTGACAAATCTCTCATTTGTTTTTTCCTTTGCCGGGTAATGCATCACATTCCCTAAAACCGCTGCTTTATCAAAACATATCGAAGATGGACAACTGGTTCGTTTCGGGCAGGTTCTTAATAATCCCAAGGCGTTCCATCGTATCAATGATCGTCATCGAAACCTTGCCGCGCGTTTTTAAGTCATCCTTCGATAAGAACTCGCCCGCTTTTGCCGCCAGAGAAAGCGTTTCCGCGCCGTCAGAAAGACCGTCCAAGGTATTTAGCGGCGGCAGCAGTTTCCCGTCAACTATCTTGAAATAAAATGGGTCGGACGTATACAGATCCATGGGTAAAAATTCATACCCCCGCACATACATTTCCTGCACGCTGCGCAGATACATATACATCTTGGCGTCGTTGTCCGAGAGTTTTTTATTCTCCTGCTTTAACGCCTTTTCTTTTTCGTTGATCTCGCGAAGGTGCCGCTCGCACTTATCCCGTCCGAGGCACATCATCTCGTAGGAAAACGTCTTGACACGAATGGAAAAATACGCCGCGTAATACTCAAGCGGATAGTTGATCTTGCAATACGCAACCCGCCACGCCATCATCACGTACGCCGCCGCGTGCGCCTTCGGGAACATATACTTGATCTTCTCACAGGATGTGATATACCACGCGGGAACGTCGTGCGCTTCCATATCCGCACGCCACTCCTCCCATTTATCGCATCTGCCTTTTGCCACCATCCCTTTGCGGACGGCTTCCATGATCTTAAAACTTTCCTCCGAATCCAAGCCCTTGCCGATCAGATAGGTCATGATATCGTCACGGGTGCAGATTGCGGTTGAGATCGTCGCCGTCCCCTCCAAGATCAGTTCCTTGGCATTGCCGAGCCAGACGTCGGTTCCGTGTGCTAATCCCGCAATGCGAACCAGATCGGTAAACTCGGTCGGCTTCGCGTCTATGAGCATCCCCATGGCAAAATCCGTCCCGAACTCCGGGATTCCCAGCGTCCCTAACGGACAGTTGTCCCAAAGGTCTTCCGGCGATACGCCAAGAACATCCGTCCCCATAAAAAGCGACATGACGTTTTTATCATCCAACGGAATCTTCGTCGCGTCAAGCCCCGGAATCAGATCTTCGAGCATGCGGATCACGGTCGGGTCCAAATGTCCCAATATATCCAGTTTTAACAGGTTCTGCTCAATCTTGTGGTAATCGAAATGCGTCGTGATGATGTCGATATCCTTATTCGCCGGATGCTGAATCGGCGTAAAAGAATAAATATCTTCTCCGAGCGGCAGCACCACGATTCCGCCCGGGTGCTGCCCCGTATTGGAGCGAACGCCCATGACGCCCTGCACAATCCGGTCGATCTCACAGCCGCGCTTGT
>CAJOQZ010000300.1 GCA_905236585.1 uncultured Lachnospiraceae bacterium | reverse complement strand
TCGGTCGCGTTCTTCGCCGAGAAGAATGAACAGGATGCGGACAGCGCGGCGGCGATATCCCATATGATGGAGCATGCGGGGTACCAGGGGTATTACCGTGCGGCGACGAAAGCCGTCATCAGCGCCGACGGAGAGCATGCCGAGAAAAAGGGAATCTTATACGAGCAGACATGGGATCTTTCTTACGAGCAGGTGTTGAAGGAAGATTCCGCATACAGCAGATATAAAAAAGTCGAGATGGAAAAACGGGCGCAGCATAAACTGGACCGCATTCTCGCCATCGATTTGCTCTTCGGCATCCGGGAACGACTGTCGGGCGATTACTCCACGCTTCGGGTATATCTGCAGCGGCATCAGGCAAAGGATACGAAGGACATAGCAAGGAACGGGGATATCCGTGAGGTACGTGATACCTATTCCATCATAGACGTCTGCGCCGACCTTCTGACGTCGCCTCTCTTTACGGGCGGACTTCTTGGGGAACTAAGCGATTTTGACAAGAATGCGATCAAGGGGCTTAAGGATGTGTCGAAGGACATGTTAAAAAGCATAAAGCCGCAGGATCTCCGCGAAATGGCAGGCGAAAGCCTGACACCGGAACAACTTAAGATATTAACGGACCGGCTAACAGCGATCAGAGCGCAACTGTAGAACGGATTTCGCCTTTAACGTTGAGGAACAAACGCTTCTCCGTGTGAGGATAAGGCATGTTTGCCGTCGAACACGGATTTGACCTATAACGATGGGAACAAACGCCTCTCCGTGTGAGGATAAGGCGTTCTCGTCGTCGAACACGGAGATTGGTTTGTTCCACCGTCAAGATTGAATAATAACGAATATTTTGACAAATTGACACTCCCTATTGAAAAGGAAAATAATAAATATAAAATGTAAAATAGTAAAGCAGATATAACAAGGAGGAGCGACACCATGAATTTAGCAAAATTCACACAACAGTTACAAAAACGACGCGGCAGACTGCTGTCACTGGCACTCATAGCCATGCTTTTAATATGCGGCACGCAGATTACTGGATGCGGCAAGAAAACCGCTGACACCGCCGCAACAGCCGACAGCACCGAAAGCGCCGCAAGCACTGACAGCGCCGCAAGCACCGACAGCGCCGCAAGCACCGACAGTACCGAAAGCGCCGAAAGCGCGGGCGAAGCCCTGTCGGAATACTGGGCGGCCGATTCACAGGCGGCGGCAAGCCTGAAAAGTTATGTGGAAAAGGTTACGAATCAATCGGATAGCGCAAACTTTATACCCGAGAAGGACCGCATCGCCGTATTTGACATGGACGGCACGCTGACCTGCGAAACCTATTATACCTATTATGACACGATGATGTTCATCAATTACTGCTTAAAGGATCATCCGGACAAAGTATCGGAAGAACTGAAGGCGGCGGCAGAGGAGATCAAGCCCGGCTATACGGCGGGAGAGGAACTGGCAAGGAACTTCGCAAAGGCTTATGCGGGGATGACCGTAAAGGAACTCTATGACTACGCGGTGGAGTTCGGACAGAAAGAAACGGAAAGTTTCCAAAACATGCGCTATATCGACGGCTTCTATCTGCCTATGGTTGAGGTGGTAAAATACCTTTATGACAATGGATTTACCATTTATGTAGTCAGCGGCACGGAGCGCACGACCACAAGGGCGATCGTAGCCAATTCGCCCATCAGCGAATACGTTTCTCCGGCGCATGTGATCGGAACCGAGTTCGAGGTAAAGGTAAAAGGCTCGGAAGACGTTTCGTCCAATATGGATTTCAAATACGCGGACGGGGATGAACTGGTATTTACCGGCGGCTTCATACAGAAAAACTTAAATGCCAACAAGACGATCTGGATCGAGAGGGAGATCGGACAGTATCCGGTTCTTGCCTTCGGCAACAGCGGCAGCGATACCAGCATGATGAACTATGCCCTTGACAGCAGGAACCCGTATCCGGCAGAGGCTTATATGGTAGTTGCGGATGACGACGTAAGAGAATGGGGCACCCAGGACTGGGCGGAAAAGTCTGCGGCGTATGAGGAGCAAGGCTATGTGCCCATCTCCATGAAAAATGATTTCTTAAAGATCTACTCCGACAGCGTTACGAAGGCGGATGAGCAGTATGTTGAGCCGGAAACGGAACTTGACAATATTATACCCTTCCCGGGCGGCAACGACGTTGAGGAGGATGAAGAAGAGGAAGTTTTGCAGAATGCAGGCTGAGGCTGACATACAGGGAAAACAGGAGTATTCGATATTATGAGCGCAAGGCAATATGTTTCTTTTGCGGCGGATCTGGCTGCCGTGCTTCTTGTGATTTGGCAGTTGATAAGCATGCGTCGGCTTCCTGGTGAAAATACGCCGCAAAGAGCGTATTTTCACCGCCTCAGCGTGGTGACGCTTATCATTTCCGTCCTGTATCTGCTGAAAGCATATGCGGATATACAAATTGGCGGCCTTGTGCCGGAGGACTTCGGGATGCTGTCCGAAGCGGATCTAAAGGCGTGGTATGCCGCGGCGGTTTTGGCATGGCTCGTCGATATCTTCTTAACCGTGGTGTTTCTGTTCATGTGGATTACGCTTATGTGTTGGACGCTTTTTGAGGACAGGGAATACTTGCGGCGCAGATTTTGGGTCGGTTTTATGCCGCTTATCGTTTCGGCAGTGTTTACCTGCGTCTGCATTCCTCTGGCGCTTATGTCGGAGCAGGGGTACTATGTTTTCCTTGTTGCCCTCGTCGTATTTTATATTGTACGCACACTTTATTTTCTGCTGAGCCTGTGGCTGCTGCGGGAATATAAAAGACAGAACGAATACCTTCGTTTTTTTAATCCATGGTTTTTTTTCATCCCGGTATTTGCCGGATGGGTAATCGAAGATGTTACCGGATGGGACTTTTCTGCGCTGGGCAGCGCCATAGGCGTTGTGTTGATCTATATCTCCATCACCCGCGTCCAGCGCTATATGGACATGGAAACAGAGTTCTACAATATGGACTTTGTCAACTTCTTAAAAGGGCTGGCGCGAAAAAAGAAATACGATCCCCACAGCGCAATGATCTTTATGCCGGATTCCCCGGAGGAAAGGAAGGCGTTTTCAGGGATATTAAGAAGCCAGCTGCCGAAAGACTGTGAGCCCATCCTCTGCGGCGACGGCAGGGTGGTGGTGTTGACGAACGCACGGCACAGGGGACCGCTTGCCATGGTGATCGAGGATGTGCAGGCGCTTTATGAGATAAAGGCGGACAGCGTTTTGAAAAAGAAGACGGAAACGGCGGAAGAGTTTATGGAGCGTGTATTGTGATGGGTACCATTGAGATTTCGGAGGATAATCTGGACGATTTCGCGGCGCTTTTAGGAGAAGATCTTTGCGAAGATATGAAGCGGATCTATTACGGCGGGATCGGCGCCGTAGATGATGATGAGAAAGCGGTGGGCGCTTTCGTATATGAACTATTGCATTCCGAAAGCGAGGAAGATACGAAAAGCAGGATCTGCATGGTAAGGTCTGACGACAAACAGACCGCGGACGCCATGCATGCATATTATCTGCAAACTTCCGTAAAGGAGGACGAGGTCGTCGAAAGTTTTTACGAACTCGAAAGCGAGGAAGAGGCGAAGGCTCTGGCGGAGCATGGCTTTACTTTGGAAAAAAAGGAGGATGACGTCATTGCCGTTACATTGGGGGAACTTGGACAGACAGAGGTCGGAAAAAAGCATAAGTTTCCGGATTATATCGGAAATATCGGAGATCTGACGATCCTGCAGTTTCGGGACGCCGTAAAGCAAATCCTGTTTAAGGGGCACATGGGCGTCATAGAGGATATTGCCTTTCTGTCAAAGGGCTGGTTCGATGCAGAGATTTCCGCCTGCGTAAGTTCCGGGGAGAGGGTGACAGGGTTGTTTCTGATCCGGCGGACCCCATCCGGCGTGCTGATTCCGGTACTGTTTTTTGCCTATGGACCGGAATACCGGAAGAATCTAGGGTATATGCTCTCTTACTCCATTCAGATGGCATTGCGGATATATCCGCCGGAAACAGTGGTAAGGATTTCCAGAAAGAGTCCCGCAACGCGGGCGCTTACAGAAAAACTGATTCCGGGTCGCATCGGTTCCGAAATCTTCTGCGGAAGCAGAAAGGAAGCCGGCTGAGAAAAAGAGGGCAGTAGTACTGCCCTCTTAAGGATGTTCCATTTCGAGAACGCCCTGCCATACCTTTTCGCCCTTCATGCCTTTTAGGATTTTATTTTTTTGCGAACAAACGAATCTCCGTGTTCGACGGCAATAATGCCTTAACCTCACACGGAGAAGCGTTTGTTCTTAAAGCAATAGTGCCTCAACCTCACACAAAAGATTGTTTTCGTGTGAGATTTCGTTCATATCTTGTGTTTTTTTCGCCCTTGTGCTATAATCGCCGCCAAACAGAAAGAAATCTCAGTGGCAGCCTAAGATAAGGAAAATGGTAAGGATGATATTTTATAATCGAAAGAAGAAAATTAAGGTGGGTACGGGAGATGAAATTGCCTCCTGTATGGAGTTTATCGAGCATTCCCTTAACGATCTGGGTACCAATAAGAATCTGCTGTTAAAAACCCTGCTTTTGGCGGAGGAGTGCGCCGCACAGATAATCGAGCATGCGGATGATGGCGCGTTTTTGTCGGTTAAGGTAAGAAAGGCGCTTGGCGATGCGCAGGTCGTCATTAGCGCATTGGGAAGGGAGTATGACCCGTATGATCACGCCGATCTGTTGGGTAACGGTCTTTCCGAGGAGGAAGAAGACGACGTATCGGAAGCGGCGAGGGCGATTCTTTTGAAGGCGCATGGCGAAAGCCTTAAGTTTTCAAGAAGCCGGGGCAAAAACAGCGTAAGAATCCTTTCCGGTCAGGCGAAAAAATCCGGGCTTTTCTATACCTTCGCTGCGCTTTTTTTGGGGCTGTTGTTCGGGCTTTTGATGAGCGAGGTCTTTCCCGAGGCGGTATCGTCCGGCTTAAGCGTATATGTGCTTACGCCGATAAAGACCTGTTTTATGAACGCGCTTAAGATCATCATTGCCCCGGTCGTATTCTTCTCTATCGTCTCGTGCATCTCCCAGTTTAAGGATATCGCCGAACTGGGGCGCATCGGCGCGAAAGTGATGGGAATGTATCTTTTTACGACGGTAATTGCGGTATTTCTTTCCATGGGGATCGCGCTTTTGCTGCATCCCGGTGATTTTGGCTTTGCTCTGCAGTTTGCGGGGACAACGGAGAATATAAACATAGATACGGGCGTAGATACTTCCCTTATCAACACGATCGTCAATATTGTGCCGTCGAATTTTATTGAGCCGTTTTTGGAATCCGACACGCTCCAGTTAATATTCCTTGCCGTCATCTGCGGCATGGCGGTAGGAATGGTCGGCGAGTATTCTGCGATGCTGCAGGGGCTTTTTGACGCGTTAAATTCTCTTTTCCTTACGATCACCGCAATAATAAGCCGTTTGATCCCCGTTGCGGTATTCTGTTCCGTTGCCCTCGTTATGGTTGAGATCGGAAGCGATTCGTTATTATCGGTTCTCGCCATGGCGGGGACGCAGATATTAGCGGTATTTTGCATGCTTGCCGTGTATGGGCTGCTTATTTTGGTTTTGGGACGATTGAATCCGATTACGTTCTTTCGAAAAGCATGGGAGGGAATGCTGACAAGTTTTACGCTCTCATCCAGTTCCGCCGCCATGCCGACGAATATGAAAGTCTGTACGGAAAAACTCGGCATTTCACCCAAGATATCAAACTTTTCCATACCGCTGGGAGCGACGGTGAATATGGATGGAACCTGCATTTTCCTAATGGTAAACGGATTGTTTTTGGCAAGGGCGTATGGCGTGCAAATACAAAGTCAGACGATAGCGACGCTGGTGGTAACGATCATCCTCTTGTCGCTTGGCGCACCCGGGGTTCCGGGGGCAGCGTTCGTATGCTTAGGCATCGTGCTGGAAGTAATGAATGTACCCGTGGATTCCATTGGCATCGTCCTGGGGATCGCGCCGTTTTTGGATATGTTTGATACGATGTCGAATACGACCGGCGACATGGCGGCAGCGCTAATCGTCGCGAAGAGAGAGGGACTGTTAGATATAGAAAAATATCGGGAAAGCGAACACTAAAAATTGAATAGATTTCTAATAGATATCTGATAGATGTATTTATCAGGGAAGCCGGTCTGACTTCCCTGATGATTTATTATAGCAGGAAAAAGGAAATTAAATTTTATGCTGTGAACAAACATTTCTCCGTGTGAGGTTAAGGCATATTTGCCGTCGAACACTTAAGACGTGTATGTTCCTATGGCATTCCGCCGTCGAACACTTAAGACGTGTATGTTCCTATGGCATTTTGCAGTCGAACTTTGTTTTCCGACACATATCTGCCATCATTCCTGTGCATTATAGGGGCTGCAGTAAGTTCACAGAAATTTTATAATTTGGTCTGTAAAAATGGAGAAGACCCAACCGATATACAATGCAGATGAGTGTGCCTATGTGGATTTATCCTGTGGTACGATAAGAGGATGACACACGCATTTTCAAGGGTGTGCTGCCTGAAAATCGAGATAGCGCATATGACGGGGAAACTGGTAAATGAGTAGTAGTTTAGCCAAGTCAGATAAGAAAACGAGCAAGTTCATATCCCTGATACTCCGCCATAAGCCGGAGACTATCGGCATCACGCTTGATGAGCATGGCTGGGCTGATGTGTCAGAACTAATCGCCGGTGTGAGCAGGACGCATCCGATAACTTTGGAAGATTTAGAGCGGATTGTCGCCCAGGATGAAAAGCAGAGATATTCCTTCAATGATGATAAAACCCTAATCCGGGCAAACCAGGGGCATTCGATTCCTGTCGATGTTGGGCTGGAGCAGGTGGAACCGCCGGAGATGCTTTTTCATGGTACGGCAACGAAGTACGAGGAAGCCATAGATCGTGAGGGTCTGATACCAAAGTCCAGACTGTATGTGCATCTTTCTGGAGATGAAGAGACCGCCAGAAAAGTCGGGATACGTCATGGCAAACCCGTGATCTATCGTATCAAAAGCGGGGAAATGCACGGGGATGGATATGTTTTTTACAGATCAGTAAACGGCGTGTGACTGATTAAGGCAGTGCCGGTAAACTACATGGAGAAGATAGTGTAATGCAGTAAAAAATGCTCGTGAAATTCTTTAGGTTAGAATCGCTGTAAGGTCAAACGAAAAAGCAGCTTGAATTATAACAATAACTGCCCTTTCGTTTGATCTTATT
>CAJOQZ010000299.1 GCA_905236585.1 uncultured Lachnospiraceae bacterium | reverse complement strand
TTCGTCTTCTTGTCGACGATCTTGATCGTTACGCGGTTCGTCTTCTCATGGATGCCGAATACCGCTTCCGTTCCGTTCGCGTTCTTGTTGATCTCTTTGATCGCTTTGTGGATCTGCTCGTCCGTCGCCTGCTGCTTGTCCTTCTCCTCGCCGGATGCAGTATTCGACGTATCCGTTTTGCTGCCCTGCGGAGTCTGTATCTGGGAAGCGACTGCCGCACTGACTGCCGGATCGCTCGTCGTAATATCCTTCTCAGGCGTCTGCGACGGTTGCGGTACGGAAACCGGTGTGACGGAACCTCCCTGTCCCGCATAACCTACCGAATAAGTACCATTTACTTCCATAATAACACCTCCATGTGCAAAAGGAAAAACTGATTGTTCGTATTGGCTTCGTTCCGATGCGACCGGAACATAAGTCTATTAGTCCTATCATGTTTATCGTCCAGTTCCATCGAATCCTTTAGTGCTTTAATAAAAAATTTTTTATTTTTTACATTTTATGGTAGAATGCATTTAAGGAGGTGCGCAAAATGACAGGCAGAGAAATCGTAAATCTGATTGACCGACTCGAAGACAAGGGAATGAAACCGGAAGAAATCATTGAGATCATCCGTTATGTTGTATTAACAGAACCGCAGGAACGCCGGAAAGAAAAAGACCACGCTCCATAAGGAGTGTGGCCTTTATTTTCGTTCAGCCCTGAAGATCTTCTTTCAAATCCTTTAAGAGTTCGTCCAATTTCTCATCCGTGTCCTCTTTTTCTTCCTGATCCTTCGCAGCCTCAATCCCTCGGATAATCTGCTTTAGGAAACTCTTAAACTGCAAATCCGTCATCCCCATGAGCATCCTCCTTAGAACAAACCGCTTAACGCGCTGACATCGCCGACATTCATCGTCGCCTTGTTCTCTTCCTGAATCTGCTGATATACTTCCTTGCGGTAAACCGGCACTTCCTTCGGCGCGGCAATCCCTATCTTCACCTGGTCGCCGCGGATATCAAGTATCGTTACTTCTATGTTGTTGTTGATAACCAGCGATTCGCCTTTTTTCCTCGTAAGTGCAAGCATGATTATTCCCCTGCTTCTTCCTTCGCCTTTTTCAAAATGTCATATACCGGATAACGCACATCCACGTCATCCTCCACAATGATCTGTCCCGCCTGGCGGGTGTCCGAATTGATGATGATCGGCGCCTTTAAGTTCACCGTAATATCTTCAATATTCGCAGGAACCTTAACCGTAACGAGCACGTAGAGGTTGTCTTCGGTCAGTTCACCCAGCGGCTCTAAAAGTTCATCCTCAACATGCGGATTATAGTCCGTCATGATCGCATTCGGCTGTAATACCGGAAGCGCAAACTGCGGCTCATCCAAGGACTGCAGCCACATGATATTGTGATCGCCTTCCTTTTCCGAATCATAGATCAGGGTAAACTTCTTCAGATCCGGGAATCCGACGATTCCCTGCTCCAATGTCACGATCTTGTCTTCCGCTACATCCACTTCGCCAAACAATCTTGTGTTTACTTTCATGATCCTACCTTCCTTTATATTCTGTTAATATGACCCCCGTCCGAAACACTCGAACTATTTAATATTATACCACGAAAGCACGAGCCAAGTAAACATTTTTGTTTATTTGGCGACGCTACGCGATAACAGGTTCGCAGAGCCTGTTATACCTTTTTTTGCGATTTACGCAACCTACTTATCTTCTTTTCTCTCCAGGTAAGATAATATCTCTTCTTTTGACGGGGTCTCTTCCAAGCCGTTTTCCACATATTTTATCGCCCGGACAATTTTTTCGCTCTCCCAGCCATCCGCCTCCAATAAACTGACAAAACGCGTCGCTTCTTTCATATTCATAGAATATCACCTCCTGCGTTACATTTTATCACAGTTCGACGCACATCCGCAATCGTCAGATATAATTCAGCAATGTCTGCTGCCCCAGTTTCCCCGCCGCCGTCAGCGACGACTGATACGCGGTATACGCCGCCGTATAGTTCAAAATGATCTCCGACAGGTCAAGATTGTCGTTTTTCGACTTTAACTCCTCGACCGACTCCTGCTGCTCGCTCATCCGCTTTTCCGTCATCTCCAGCTGATCCATCTTACAGCCGAGTTTCGTAAGCCCCATGGCGATATCGTTCAGATACCCGTCCGCATTCCCAAGGATGGTCGAATAAAGTTTTCCAAGGTTGTCATTGTAATAATCCATTTCCTTGTTGGCAAGATCCAGCCACGCCTGCAGTTTTTCCTGCACGTCCGTCTCCTGATACTGGTCTTCTTCCATCATCGCCTTGATATCCGACACCTTTTTATTCGCCGCAATCGCCCGCTCTACCGCGTCGATCATGTCGCCCATGTCCTGATAGATGCTGTGGTCGAAAAGATCATACGCCTCCAGGTTGACCCCGAGCGTCTGGTTCTGCGCTATCGTATAATCAATGGAATAGGAGATCGCGTTCCCCTCGGCATCGAACTTGTCATGCTTGATCCCGCCATTGCCGTACATCGCATTCAAGTCGTTGCCGTCCTCATCCTGCGTCTTGATGCAGTCAAAATAATACTCCGGGCGAAGTTCGCCGTCCTTGAAACCCTGCTTGTTGTAATCCACGGACAGTTTGGACTGGTACGTCATCAGAGGACTTGCCAGTTTGTCTCCGTAAATCATCTCGCCCGTTTCCTTGATGATGACGATGGAATTGTCCGGGACATATTTCCGATCCATCTTATCCGCCGGCGTCGCCGCGCTTGTCGGATCGTCCTGCTCCTTTGACCACGCCGCCCAGTCGTCTTCCGTCTCGAACTGGTATATTTTATCCAACTGCACCGTGGCGCTGTCTACGGAAACGCCGACCGTCGTCTCCTGATAGTAGCGGTCTACGCCGTTGACCGTGACGGGTCCCTCCGTCGTTGTGTTCGTCGTTCCGCTCCCTGCCGTGCCCGCCTCAGATGTAGTGTAGGAACCCTTCCCCCAGTCAATCTCTGCAGAATACGTCTGTCCCGCTTTTTCATAGGAAAATGTAAACTTCGTTACGGAATCCTTGCTCGCGTTAGTAAGGTCATAGGAAAGCCTCGAACGGTAGTAGTCGCTCTCCTGAATCGTCTGCTCCTTCGTCGTCGTTGGGGCGGCTGCCGTCGTGCTGTCAAGCGCCATGATGCCGTCTTTGTCCACCGGCGCCGCTACCTCGTTCGTATAATACCGGCACTTCATCATATCGACCGCGTTCATCGGCTCCGTGATCGTATACGCCGTCTTCGTGTCGCTGCCGATGAAGGTCAGCTGCTTGTCGGTACGAAAGCCCGTAAATACAGTACGCCCTGCGTAATCCGCATTCCCTTCCTTGTATACCTGATCCTGCAATGCCCGCAACTGGGACAGGATTGTCTCCCGGTCCGACGGCGTCAGCGTTCCCGTCGCGCCCTGTACACAGAGCGTCCGCATATCGGTCACCACGTCTTTGATATTAAGGAGCGCCGTCTCCGTTACTTCCATCCAAGACGTCGCATCCGGGATGTTTTTCTCATAATACTGGTTGACCTTATTCAAAGAGGTCTGCAGCCGCAGGGAGCGGATTGCCACAACCGGATCTTCCGACGGACGGTCGATCTTCTTCTGCGTCGTCATCTGCGTATTGGCGGAATCGACATTGATTTTATTGCCGTTGATGTTCGAATTCGCCCTGTTCAATATCATATTATTGGTAATTCGCATAAATTTTTCCTTTCTTCGTCAACACGCGCTCTTCATCGGCACCCGGTCACATTAAAGGCTTTGTGTGGTTCAAACTTACGTCGCCGTGTTCATGATCAACTGGTTGTACATCTCCGCCAATACGGAAATCACCTTGGAATTTAAGTTGTACGCATTCTGGAACTTCACCAAGTCCATCGCCTCTTCGTCTTCGTCCACGCCGGACACCGAGTCCCGCTGCCTTTGGATCGCGGTCTTGATATTCGCATAGTTCTGGTTGAAGACGTCGCACTCCTGCGAATCTACCGTTATATCTGCGTAGATACATTGCAAAAACTTATCCGCGCCGCCGCCCCGAAACAGCGTCACCTTGCTCTCCAGCGCTTCAAGGTCATCGATCAGGTCGTTGTTGTCAATTCCGTTGTTGATGTTCACCGTCGCGGCGAACTTCCCCGGATCGTTGATCAGATCCGCATTCATCCTTACATTCAGCGCTGTCAGTTGGTAATAGGTATCGGAATAAACGCCGCTGCCGGTCGGTCCGAATTCCGTAATCCCGTTCCCTGCCGCGTCCATAACTTCCGCCTCGGAAAATGCGAACTCTCCCTCTTCGAGAAGTTTCTTCGCCGTAAAAAACGACAGCCCCTGATTCCCTTTCAAATCCTGCCCGGTATGTTCGATATCGTTGAACGCCTTGGAAAACGACCGCAGAAATTCATTCATCTGATTCTGATAATACGGGATTCCCTTATAGTTGATGGATTCTCCGACGGTCAGCTTCATGCCGTCCATCAGATCCAACTTGTCGAGCGGGATCGCGTCTTCCATGGTAAACGTATAGTACTCGATCACCGGCTCGCCCGCCGTCGGGATGCCCTGACTGTTGACGGGATTCCCTTCGGTGTCATAGGTCAGTTCCTTGCCGTTGCTGTCATATAATACCGGCAGTTCCACGTCATGGGGATTCCCTTCTGCGTCGTTTATGGTATAGGTCTTCTTCTCATATTCCGCCGTAAACGACGAGTAATTGTACTGCGTACTGTTGACGGTGAACGCGCCCGACTCCGGCATATTCATGTCCTTTACGGAGGTAATGGACGGCGCCATCACTTTTATTTTGCCGGAGGTGGAATCTTTTCCGACCACGGTCGCCGTCAGGTTGTAACAGTCATTGCCGTCCCGCGTTTCAAAAAGCGAGCGGAGGGAGCCGATCTGGTTGTTGCCCATGACGTTGAGTTTGGAGCCGCTGTTCGTCCAGACGATGTCATAAAGCCCGTCCACGTCCGACTGGTTGTATTTTTCCGGGCGCGTCTCGGTCGTCAATGTATTATAGTTATAGGTGTTCACCAGCGTCTGCCCGTTGATCTTGATCTTGAACGTCGTCGCCCCCGTATACATATCGGGATAATTGGAGTTCGCCACCTTGTCTTCTTCCACGTCGATCGCTACGATCTCGGACAGCTGGTCGACAAGAAGCGCACGGGCGTCCCGCAGGTCGTTCGCCTCGCCGCTTTCCATTTCAAGGGTATTGATCTGCTTGTTCAAAAGGGCGACTTTCTTCGCTATGGAATTGATCGTGTCCACCGTCGTCTTGATCTCTTCGTTGATGGACGTCTGCAGGTTCTGCAGCTGCGTCGCCGTGCTGTTAAAATACGTCGCCAACTTCGTCCCCTGCGATACAAGCACGTTCCGCTTTGACGTATCTCCGGCACTTGTCGCCACTTCGTTCAAAGAATTGAACATGTCGCCGAAAATCGTGGAAAAACCCGGTGCCGCCGCACTGTCCGTATACAGATCCTCAATCTGCTGGATATAATATAATTTTTTGTCGTAATATCCGACATAGGACTGGTTCGTCCAGTACTTATCGTCATAGTACTGATCGCGCAGACGGCTTACCGACTTCGGCGTGACGCCGGTGGACGTGCTTCCGTATTTTTGAAAAACACGCAGCGCAGACGAAGCCTCCAGATTGACCTTCTGCTTGCTGTAGCCTTCCGTCTCGACATTGGAAATATTGTTCGCCGTCGTATTGACCGCCGCCTGAAACGCGTTCAATCCGCTCGAGCCTATGGTTAATCCAAAAAATGTTGATGACATAGTATTTCTCCTCTAATAACGCAAGTTATTATCTGACTTACTCTGTCGGATGCCAGTGCTGTCATCAACTCACTTCGTTCGTTGGACAGT
>CAJOQZ010000298.1 GCA_905236585.1 uncultured Lachnospiraceae bacterium | reverse complement strand
ATAACCGATGAATACAACAGCTGAGAAGTAACTGGTACCATAGGCAAAGGCAGTGAGCCAGCCGCCTACGTTGCGACCGCCCAAAACAAACCCGTTGACATCCGTGGAATTTTTGCGGCAGTACAACCCGACGCCGATCATTATCGAAAAAAAGATCAACAATAACAGAATTTTTATTACCATGATATCCTACCTTCTACCATATCAATATTTGCTTAAAAACCGCTTCGTCCGCTCATGCTGCGGATGGTCGATCACATCGCTTGCCGCTCCCTGCTCCACAATGACGCCGCCGTCCATGAAGATCACATGGTCGGCAACATCCCGCGCAAACAGCATCTCATGCGTCACAATGATCATGGTAGTATGCGCCTCGGCAAGTTCCCTGATCACGCGCAGCACTTCGCCGGTCAATTCGGGATCAAGCGCCGACGTCGGCTCATCAAAACACAAAATGTCCGGCTTTAACGCCAAGGCTCGCGCAATCGCAACCCGCTGGCACTGTCCGCCCGACAGCTGGTGCGGATAATTTGCCGTCCGGTCAGACAAGCCCATCTGCGCAAGCAGTTGTCCCGCCCGCGTTCGGATCTCCTCTTCTCTTTCCTTTAAGACGCCCTGCTCTTTTGCCAAAAGCCGCGGCGCCAGCATCACATTTTCGATCGCCGTATACTGCGGAAACAAGTTGAACGACTGAAACACCAGTCCGAAGTGCAGACGGTTTTTACGGATGTCCGCCTCAGACGTCCGCGACTTTTGCGACGCATCGAAAAGGATGTTCCCGTCTACCGCAATCGTTCCGGCATCAGGCGTCTCCAAGAAATTCAAGCACCGAAGCAGCGTCGTTTTTCCGCTGCCCGAAGATCCGATGATCGAAAGCACCTCGCCTTTTTCCATGGAAAAGCCGATTCCTTTCAACACCTCGGTATCCTCGAATGTTTTTGTAATATTTTCTACCGTTAATAACGCCATTATCTATTCGTCCTATCTGAAGAAATCCAGTTTCTTTTCGATCGTATGGAACAACACCGTAAGCCCGCCGGAGAACAGCAGGTAAAACGCCCCGGTATAGAACAAAGGCCAGATGATGCCCGCACTCTTAATGAACGCCTGTCCGCTCCAAATGATCTCATAGACCGCGATCACCCGCGCCAGCGAGGTATCTTTTACCAGCGTGATGACCTCGTTTGAGATCGGCGGAACGATCCTTTTTATCACCTGAAGCAGAATAACCTTAAAAAAGATCTGGCTTTTCGTCAGGCCCAGCACCTGCCCCGCTTCGTACTGCCCCTCAGGGATCGACTGAATGCCGCCCCGGTATATCTCGGAAAAGTAGCAGGAATAGTTAATGACAAATGCAACGAGAGCCGCTATGAAGCGCCCCTCGTCACCTGAACCCCAGATATTCACACCTAAGATGATCCCCGGACCGTAATAAAAGACCAGCAACTGCAAAAGCAGAGGCGTTCCGCGGATAATCCAGATGACAAACCGGATCGGAATCCGCACAATGCCGAGGCGGCTCATCGAGCCGAAACTGATCACAAGCCCCAGCGGAAGCGCGAATACCAACGTTAAAACGAACAACTGAATTGTTGTAAAAAATCCTTCCAGTAAGGATATGGTTACCGTCCAAAACATAATTTACTGTTCAATCAGAGAATCCTGAACTCCGTACGTCTCTGCTACCGCCTGCATCGTTCCGTCCGCGTAAAGTTCCGCAAAAGCGTCGTTGATAAATGCGGCGAGATCGCTTCCCTTGCGGCAGCCAACGCCGTACTCTTCGCTCGTCAGTTCCAGCGTATGTACCAAATCCGGGTAACTCGTGCCTTCCCCGATCATCGCGCCCGCCATCAAAAGGTCGATGATGGAGGCATCCGACGTACCTGCGGATACTTCCATTAAGGTATCCGACTGCGCGGTCATCGCCGTATAATTAAAACCATTCTCCTCAGCAGCCGCCTCACCGGCAGAGCCAGCCTCTACTGCAAACTGCAGTTCCTTCAAACTTTCCACATCCGGGTATGCGTCCGCGTTCACCGACGGCAGTACGACGACCTGCGCATTGTTGCAGTAAGGGGTCGTGCATTCCATTGCGCTCTTAACTTCATTCGTCAGCGTCATGCCGTTCCATACGCAGTCGATGCTCTTGTTGTCAAGTTCCAAAATCTTGTTGTCCCAGTCGATCTCTACAAATTCCACGTCCACGCCGAGTTTCTCGCCGACCGCACGCGCCATATCCGCGTCAAAGCCGATCCACTCGTCGCCCTCCTTATAATCCATCGGCGCAAAATCCGTAATGCCGACGACCAGCGTGCCCT
>CAJOQZ010000297.1 GCA_905236585.1 uncultured Lachnospiraceae bacterium | reverse complement strand
CTCGGCGGACAGGCGGGGTTAAACCTCGGAATGGAGCTCGCGGAAAGCGGATTTTTAAAAGCCGAGGGCGTCCGCCTGATCGGAACCACGGCACAGACCATTAAAAAAGCCGAAGACCGGCAGGAATTCAAGGACACCATGGAAAAGATCGGCGAACCCGTCGCCGCATCCAAGGTGGTTCATACCGTCGATGAAGGCGTTGCCTTTACCAATACCATCGGCTATCCGGTGGTGCTTCGCCCGGCCTATACCTTAGGCGGCAGCGGCGGCGGCATCGCAAACGACGAGACGCAGCTGCGGGATATTTTACACAACGGACTGCGCCTGTCACGCGTCCATGAAGTATTGGTGGAACGCTGTATTTCCGGCTGGAAAGAGATTGAGTATGAAGTAATGCGGGATGCGAAGGGCAACTGCATCACCGTCTGCAACATGGAGAACATCGATCCGGTCGGGGTTCATACCGGCGATTCGATCGTTGTCGCGCCTTCCCAGACCCTATCGGACAAAGAGTATCAAATGCTGCGTCGTTCGGCGCTGAATATTATTTCCGAACTGAATATTACCGGCGGATGCAACGTCCAGTACGCGCTGCACCCCGATTCGTTTGAATACTGCGTCATTGAGGTCAATCCGCGTGTGAGCCGTTCTTCGGCGCTTGCGTCTAAGGCGACCGGCTATCCGATTGCGAAAGTGGCGGCGAAGATTGCGCTTGGCTATACATTAGACGAGATCAAGAACGCGATTACGCAGAAAACATATGCCTCCTTTGAACCCACGCTTGATTACTGCGTCGTTAAGATTCCACGTCTTCCATTTGATAAATTCATTACGGCAAAGCGCACCTTGACGACACAGATGAAGGCGACCGGAGAAGTCATGAGCATCTGCGACAACTTTGAAGGGGCTCTAATGAAGGCAATCCGCTCCTTGGAACAGCATGTGGACTCCCTTATGTCGGTGGATTTCGGGTCACTTTTGGACGAGCAGTTATGGAGCGAATTGCAGATCGTCGATGACCTTCGGATCTATCGTATTGCGGAGGGGCTGCGGCGCGGTTTTTCCTATGATAAAATCCATGCGATCACCATGATCGACGAATGGTTTATTGATAAGATCGCGATCTTAACGGAAATGGAAGCACGGCTGCAAAACGAACCGCTGACCGTTGAACTGCTAAAAGAAGCGAAACGAATGGAATTTCCCGATCGTGTCATTGCGCAGTTATGTTCCCGGACGGAAGACGAGATCAAACAGATGCGCTATGATAACGCGATTACAGCGGCGTATAAAATGGTCGATACCTGCGCGGCGGAATTTGAAGCGGCGACGCCGTATTATTACTCGGTATACGGAAGCGAAAATGAGGCAGTTGGTTCCGATACGTCAGAAGCAAAACCAAAAGTTTTGGTACTTGGTTCGGGTCCGATCCGGATCGGGCAGGGGATCGAATTTGACTTCTGTTCGGTACATGCGACATGGGCGTTTGCAAAAGAGGGCTATGAGACGATCATCATCAATAACAATCCGGAAACGGTTTCAACTGATTTTGATGTTGCGGACAAACTCTATTTCGAGCCTTTGACGCCGGAAGATGTCGAGAGCATTGTAAACATTGAAAAGCCGGACGGCGCGGTTGTCCAGTTCGGAGGACAGACAGCGATCAAACTGACCGAAAGTCTGATGCAAATGGGGGTTCCCATTTTCGGAACCAAGGCGGAAGATGTGGACGCAGCGGAAGACCGGGAACGTTTTGACAAGATATTAGAGCAGACCGGCATTCCCCGTGCCGCAGGACGAACGGTCTATACCGCCGAAGAAGCGAAAAAATGCGCGAATGAACTTGGCTATCCGGTTCTCGTACGACCATCTTATGTCTTAGGCGGACAGGGAATGCAGATCGCCTTGAACGACGATGAAATCGAGCAGTTCATGGAGATCATCAACCGGATCGCACAGGATCATCCAATCCTTGTGGATAAGTATCTGCATGGCAAGGAGATTGAGGTTGACGCGGTTTGCGACGGAGAGGATATCTTAATTCCGGGGATTATGGAGCATATCGAACGTACCGGCGTGCATTCCGGCGACAGCATTTCCGTATATCCTGCTCCGACGATCGGAGAGGATATCAAGGCGAAACTCACCGACTATACAAAACGCCTTGCAAATGCGCTCCATGTGAGGGGACTTATCAATATTCAGTTTATTGTGATGGACAAGGAAGTCTATGTCATCGAGGTCAATCCCCGGTCATCCCGCACGGTGCCTTATATCAGCAAGGTGACGGGCATCCCGATCGTGGATGTTGCGACGCGGGTGATTGTCGGTCACACCTTAAAAGAGCAGGGGATTACCCCCGGACTCGCGCCCGAAGCGGATTACGTCGCGATCAAGATGCCCGTTTTTTCCTTTGAAAAACTGCGCGGAGCGGAAATCTCATTGGGACCGGAAATGAAGTCGACGGGAGAATGTTTAGGGATTGCGAAGACGTTTAACGAAGCGCTTTATAAGGCTTTTTTGGGCGCGGGCGTAGAACTTCCGAAATACAAGCAGATGATCATGACCGTAAAGGATGCCGACAAACCGGAGTCCGTCCAAGTCGCCAAGCGTTTTTCCTCTCTCGGATATAAAATCTATGCGACACGTTCGACGGCAAAATATTTGCAGGAACACGGGGTAGATGCGCTCTGGGTCAATAAACTCTCCCAAGAGTCGCCGAACGTCCTCGATTTGATCCTCGGACATCGGATTGACTTGGTGATCGATACGCCGACGCAGGGGCACGGCGATAAGACGAGGGATGGCTTTTTAATCCGCCGCAACGCGATCGAAACGGGCGTATACTGTATCACATCCATGGATACGGCGAATGCATTGGCACACTCCCTGGAAACGGAACCAAAACAGTTTACCTTAGTGGATATCGCGACGGTGAAAAACATAGGATAATAGTTACATTATGACGTCATTTTCTTTTCAAAACCTCTTACAAAACGGAATTATCCTCTTAGACGGCGCGACGGGGACGAATCTGCAAAAAGCGGGTCTGCCGACGGGCGTATGCCCGGAACTTTGGATTTATGAGCATCCCCATGCGATTCTTGATCTCCAGCGGGCGTATGTCGAAGCCGGGAGCCGGATTTTGTATGCGCCGACATTTACCGCGAACCGGATCAAACTGGGCGAGTTTTCACTGACGGACCGTCTTGCGGACATCAACCGTCGAATGGTTGCTTTATCAAAGGAGGCGGCGGACGGCAGAGCCTTTGTTGCGGGGGATCTTACCATGACCGGACAGCAGTTGTACCCCCTTGGCGAGCTGCCGTTTGAAACGCTGGTAGATATATATAAAGAGCAGATCGCAGCGATAAACGAGGAGGGTGTGGATCTTTTCGTCATTGAAACCATGATGAGTTTGCAGGAATGCCGTGCCGCCGTACTTGCGGTAAAGGAAACCTGCGACATTCCGATCATGGTGACGCTTACCTATAATGATGACGGACGAACCCTTTACGGAACGCCGCCGGATGTCGCCATCGCTACGCTGCAAGCAATGGGCGTCGACGCGTGCGGCATCAACTGTTCAACCGGACCGGAAGATATGGTTGCGGCGGTAGAAGCAATGCATCGCGTAGCAACCATCCCGATTGTTGCAAAGCCGAATGCCGGACTGCCCGAATTAGACGAAAACGGCAATACGGTATATTCGATGACACCGGAAGAATTTGCCGAAAAAACAAAACTCTTATATGATGCGGGCGCGTCCATTCTCGGCGGATGCTGCGGAACGACGCCGGAACATATTAATGCGCTGCATGAGATTGTAAAGGATCTGCCGGTAAAAAAACCATCCCCTAAGGTGCGCCGCATTCTGACTTCCGAGAGAAAAAGCCACGAAATCCATATGAACGGCTGTTTTTCCATTATCGGAGAGCGGATCAATCCGACCGGAAAAAAAGCCTTGCAGGAAGAACTGCGAGCGGAAAAAACGGATATGATCGTTTCGTTTGCGAAGGAGCAGGAAGCGGCTGGCGCGGCTGTTTTGGATATCAATATGGGAACGAACGGCATTGACGAAAAAGAGGCAATGCTGCGCGCCGTATATGAAGTATCATCCATGGTGGATTTACCGTTGTGCATCGATTCCAGTTACGTTTCGGTCATTGAAGCGGCGCTCCGCATTTATCCGGGGCGCGCCCTGATCAATTCGATATCAGCGGAAAAAGAAAAAATGGAGGCGTTGCTTCCGCTGGCAAAAAAATACGGGGCAATGTTTATCCTGCTTCCGTTGTCGGATGCCGGGCTTCCGAAGGATATCGACGAGAAAAAGGCAAATATCCGAACCGTGTTGGAAGCGGCGGAAGACGCGGGCTTAGATAAAAACGACGTGATCGTCGATCTTTTGGTGTCAACGATCGGCGCAGATCCTAAAAGCGCGTTAAAATGTTTTGAAACGGTCGAATACTGCAAGAATGAACTGCAGATTCCGACGGTGTGCGGATTGTCCAACATTTCTTTTGGGCTGCCGCAGCGGGCTTTTGTTAATTCGGCATTCTTTACCGTTGCGCTCGCAAAAGGTCTTACCATGGCAATCGCAAATCCCTCGCAGGAACTACTGATGGGAACGGCTTTGGCGTGCGATATGCTTTTTGATAAAGCGGATTCCATCGACCGCTATTTGAATGCCGTCCCACAAGGGGAGATCACGCTTGACACCGCCGGTGCATCACAAAAAAAATCCGTGGGCGGTATCGCGAAGGGCGGGGATAGCCCGGTCGAACAGACGCATCCGATCATCCAATGCGTGATGGATGGGAATAAAACGAAAATCATCGATGAAGTAAAAAAGGAACTGTCTGCCGGAAGTAAGCCCTCTGTCATCATCAATGACTATCTGATCGCAGGCATCAATCGCGTCGGCAAATTATACGAAGAGAAGAAGTTTTTCCTGCCGCAGTTAATTGGCGGAGCAAATGCAATGAAAGCGGCAATGGAGATCGTAGAGCCTTTGCTTGCGACAGATGCGAAAGAGCAGAAAGCAACCGTTGTATTTGCCACCGTCGAGGGCGACATCCATGATATCGGCAAGAACCTTGTTGTTCTGATGCTGAAAAACTATGGCTATCATGTCATTGATCTCGGAAAAGATATTCCCGCGCAGGAGATCGTCGACAGCGCCATTAAGAACCATGCTGCCGTGATCGGATTGTCCGCGCTGATGACTACAACGATGATGAAAATGAAGGAAGTCGTTTCATTGGCAAAAGAACAGGGATGTACCGCGAAAATCATTATCGGCGGCGCATGTATTACCGAAAGTTTTGCCGCAGAGATCGGAGCCGACGGCTATTGTCCGGATGCTGCGGAATGCGTCAAATTAGTGGAGCGGCTGGTATCCGGTATCGGATAAGGTGCATAAAGCACAATGGAAGATCGACGAAAACTTTTTCTTCGAAAAATAAGAGATGCGGTGCTTGCGGTATTAGCGGTTGGTTTCGTTTATTTCCTGTTTTACCGCGTAACCGGGGTCGGATGTCCGATCAAATTCATGACCGGCGTATCCTGTCCCGGATGCGGAATGACAAGGGCGACGTTAGCCGCCGTTACCTTACATTTTCACCGTGCGTTTTTCTTTCATCCGTTATGGATGCTGCCGCCGATTTGGGTAATATTGTATATTTTTCAAAAAAAGATACCGCGCAGACTCTATAACGGACTTGCCGTTGCAACGGTAATCTTATTCGGAATCGTTTATATATTGCGCATGGCGAACGCAAATGATATGATAGTGGTGTTTCAGCCCAAGAATGGATGGATATACCGGCTGGCTGCATGGATCATACAATAAGGAGGCTTTAGATATGTTTTGTACAAAATGCGGAAAGCAAATCCCCGACGGCGTAAGATTCTGCCCGAACTGTGGTGAAAATGTCGGCGCGACTTTCGAAGAAAAAGTCAGCAATACATTTAACGAGATGGCGGATGATGCAAGAGATGCGTTTCGACAGGCGGAGAACAGTCTTACGAATGAATTTGTCGACATCAATAATACATTTAACAACACGCCGAATGTGTTTTTGAAGACAGACCGCAGTCTGCTCATATATATTTTGCTGTCGTTTGTTACCTGCGGCATCTATGGCTGGTATTTCATTTATCGACTGGCGCAGGATGTCAATATCGCCTGTGAAGGCGACGGCGAGGAAACGCCGGGGCTTGCGGCATTTATTCTGCTTTCCCTGATTACCTGCGGCATTTATTCATGGTACTGGTACTACAAACTCGGCAATCGGCTTTGTGCCAATGCGCCGCGTTATAATATGGTATTTCAGGAAAACGGAACGACGGTTCTTCTGTGGTGCCTGTTCGGTATGTTTATCTGCGGCATCGGCCCGTATATCGCAATGTACATTCTGATTAAGAACACGAATTTGATCTGCGATGCTTATAACCGCGGGCACGGTTTGGTCGTAAACTATAACTATTGAAACCAAGTAGCGAAGGGGAGGATGTAACCCTCCCTTTCAACACGAGTTGATATGGATAATAAAAATTCCGCTCCCATAGGAGCGGGTGATATTAATAAGTAGCGAAGGGGAGGACGTAACCCTCCCTTTCCACACGAGTTGATATGGATAATAAAAATCCCGCTCTCATAGGAGCGGGTGATATTAATAAGTAGCAAAGGGGAGGACGTAACCCTCCCTTTCAACATGGGTTGATATGGATAATAAAAATCCCGCTCTCATAGGAGCGGGGGATGTAATAAATAGCGAAGGGGAGACTTGAACTCTCGACACCACGGGTATGAACCGTGTGCTCTAGCCAGCTGAGCTACTTCGCCTGAGTACGAGCACTTTATTTTTGCCCGTAAATGGAACCTATAGGGCTCGAACCTATGACCCTCTGCTTGTAAGGCAGATGCTCTCCCAGCTGAGCTAAGATTCCATATCGCTTACACGACAAAATGTATTTTACTATAAATCTACCAAACAAGTCAACCTTTTTTTGCAATCTGATAAAAAAAGGAGTATAATGTGAAGTGTTATGCGAATCGGAACAGGATATGACGTACATAAATTAGTTAACGATCGACCATTGATCCTCGGCGGCGTTCGAATCGAGCATTCTAAGGGGCTTTTCGGACATTCCGACGCGGATGTGCTTTTACACGCGATCATGGACGCGCTGTTAGGTGCGGCGCATTTAGGAGATATCGGCAGGCATTTTCCCGATACGGATGAGCGTTATGCCGGGATTTCTTCCATAAAATTATTGGAAGAGGTCCGGGATAAAATCCTGCAGAGCGGATATGTTGTCGGCAATATAGACGCCACGGTAATCGCACAGGCGCCGAAACTTCGCCCCTATATCGATCAAATGGAAGCAAACGTCGCCGCCGCATTACAGATCGCGCCCGACCAAATCAACATCAAAGCCACCACCGAAGAACATTTAGGCTTTACCGGACGCGAAGAAGGCATCTCTGCACAGGCGGTATGTATCTTAGAATCCATCTATGAGGCAAGTACGCTACAATATGACAGTAGCATTACCAAAAACTGTGCCGTCTGCAATGGATGTATAAGAAATACGAATGGATAGCATTCCAAAAAGTAACGAAGCATGGAGATTCCGATATATTCGGACGGGCTGTATAAAACGTCGGTACTTAACGAACGAAGGTGAGTTTAGTACCGCTGCGTTTTAACCCAGAGCGCGAGCGTCCCGTAGGAATATATGGAATCGACATGCACCATTCAAAAAATAAGGAATAACAATATGCAAATATATAATACATTATCCCGTACAAAAGAAGAATTTCACCCCCTAAAACCGAACGAAGTCTCCATCTACGTCTGCGGACCGACCGTCTACAATTTGATCCATATCGGAAACGCCCGCCCGATGATCATATTCGATACGGTGCGCCGCTATTTCGAATACAAAGGCTATCAAGTCAACTACGTCTCCAATTTTACCGACGTAGACGACAAGATCATCAAAGCCGCCAACGAAGAGGGCGTCAGTGCGAAAGAAATATCCGAACGCTATATCACGGAATGCAAAAAGGATATGGCGGG
>CAJOQZ010000296.1 GCA_905236585.1 uncultured Lachnospiraceae bacterium | reverse complement strand
TGTTGCCATAAAAAAAGTCGCCTCCTTTTCGTACTTTCGTTAAGATAGCACGACAAGCGGTGACTGTACACTCCTCCGTGTGTGTCCTTATTTTTCACACACGTTGTTTCTGCTGGTTCTTAGCAGACTGTCGGCTCTTTGCGCCTTGCGCTAAAGCCTGCGGTACAGTGACTTGTCGTCAGGATTACTTGGGCTTCTCATCAATGCAAGCCCCTTGACATTCGCTCCACGGAAAACCCGCTTCTCATTTCTAAAAAGCGGCAACCTCACGCTTCTTCGCTATCAATGTCACAGCATGTAATAATATACAGGAGAAAATCAGGATATGCAAGAACTTTTTTCGATGGATTGTATTTTTTTTAGTACAATCCGTTTTTCGCTGATGGTTTTCGATAGCACAAAAGACTATGGAAAAAAATCGACGCCACCAACCGATGGCGCCGATTCCCATTATGATTTTACTGCATAAACCGCTGTCCTCTTGAAAACTGCCCGGGGGCAAACGAGCCGCCCTGCATATTCGGGGTCTGCCCGCCGAAGCCGAATCCGCCGCGACCGCCCATCATCTGGTTGGTGATCGCATTCGTCTCCTGTCCGTTTTCTATGATGGTTCCGCCGGTATATTTTGCTTCGCCGTCATAATCAAAGGTCGATTGTCCGGTAATGTCAAGCGTTCCTCCGTTGACGTAGATATTCCCGTTGGAGTCTACGCCGTCCGTATCGCCGGCGCCCATTTTTATCACTACGTTTCCGCCGTTCATTTCAAACTGCGGTGTAAGCGACGAGGATTTTGCCGCCGCATTGATCCCGTCATCCGTCGCCTCGATGCTGATGTCGCCGCCGTTTATCGTAATCTGCGTTGCTTCGATGCCTTCCGCGCCGGAAAGGGTGAGCGTCCCGCCGTCAATCTGGATGGTTGCGGTTGCATGGATCGCATCATCCGCCGCCGTAACGGCTATGGTTCCGCCGGTAATCAATACGCTGCCCTTGGCATCATCGTCGTTATCTTCGGCATGGAATCCGTCGTTGCATCCGTTTACCGTAATCGTCCCGTCTTCGACCTCGATCGCGTCATGCGACTTAAACGCGCTCTTTTCGCAGTCGATCTCATAGGTTCCGCTCTTTATCTTCAAGTCGTCATTGGAGCGGACGGCGTTATCGGATGAGCGGATGACAAGCGTGCCTTCCCCTTTTAACACTAGGTCGTCTTTGGAATAGATTACCGCATCCGCGTTTTCCTCGCCGTCTTCCTTAAACGCGCTCGTAACGGTAAGTGTATTCGTCGTGCCCGCATCCGTTTCTACCGCGACTTTTTTCGCGTTTATGACGTATATGCAGGGCGCATCGTCATTTGTAATCGAGACATTCGACAACCGAATCGTCACCTCGTCTTCATCGCCAGCATCCACATATATGGTTGCATTCTTGGCACTACCCGTGATCGTATATGTTCCGGCTGTGCTTATGGTGATATCTTCTCCGTCGGAAACGGTATAACTTGCCGACGCCTCTGTCTGTGCGGCTTCTGTTTTTTCGGATACATCCGTTACTGCTGCCGCCGAATCTTCCGAAACCGCCGCCGCTGCCGCTTTATATTCCCGGGCGTCTACGTTTCCGCCGCACGCCGCTATCGCTCCCGCCATTGCTATTGCTGCCATTGCCGCTATCATTCTCTTTTTCATATCTATGTTCCTCCGATCTCTCTTCTTTTATAGTGCATCCGCAACTTCCGCCGACCGCTGGAGGGCGATGTCGAGGTTTCCGTTTCTGGTTCGAAGTTCATCCAGAAAATCTTTTGTCGATACCGCATCCTTTAACGTCACTTCCAGCGTGAGTTTATACAGGCTTCCCATGTTTGTGGTCTTGACGCTTTCGTATTCATAGGTCTTCAGATATTTTTCGAACACGTCTTCGAACCTGCCCTCGTAATCGAGGTTTTCCGGCACGGTAATGTGGAGCGCCCTTACGGAACCGTTGTCCTCTCCGAAACGGAGCATTCCTAAAACAGTGGATATCGCACAAATGAGTACCGTAAAGCAAAACGCTACCCCGACATATCCCATTCCCGTGGCAAGCCCCGTCGCCATTGACAGAAAGATGCTTGTGATTTCCTGCCCCTTTCCTGCTGCCGAGCGGAACCTTACAAGGGAGAACGCCCCCGCTACCGCAACGCCGGTTCCGATGTTGCCGTTGACAAGGATGATGACCAGTTCCACGATCGCCGGAAGAAGCACCAGCGTCAATGCAAAACTCTGTGTGCAGCGGTTCCTCCTCATGTATGAATATGCGATGATCAGCCCGCACAGCAGCGAGACAATCGTAGATGCCGCCAGCGTCACCGGTGTAAAATCTCCATTTTCCAGTATGGATGAAAAAATATAATTAACCATTTGCTGCCGCTCCTTTCCGTATAATGCTGTTTTTATATGCGGTGAAGTTGACCACTTTTTCAGATGCCAGTACCTCTTTTTCGCGAAGCCGCATCATATCCGCATAGCCCCTTCCGTATTTGGAAATCGAGGTCGGAAAAATTCCTAACTCGCTCATTTTCCGGGACAGTTCCATTGGTATGGCGTTTGCCACCTTTACTTCCATCAGGTGCGCCCCCGGCGGAAGAATCTGCCGTCCGCCGTTTTTTCTTCTCAGATCCATATTTCGGACGTTCCACCGGATATTCGTATCAAACGTCACCCGAAAATCCGGATCGTCCAGCCCCGCCATTGCGATCCTGTCGTAGCAGATTTCCATTGCCGGTTTCATATCTCCATAAAATCGGATAAAGGCGTCTATCTCTCTTGCCACCTGTGAATCCTGCATCGGCGCATCCTGCCCCGTCAGATAGGCAAACGCATCGGCGTATTTTACGGAAATCCTTCGTTTATAGACGATGCCGTCGTACTTCTTTTTGATCTCGATAAACGAATTGGTTTCATCCGTCGTGTCTCCGTATGTCCGAAGCCGAAGTTTTTCCTTGTAAAGCGGCTTTTCCATCGAGGTACGGATCAGCCGGTAGTCGGGCGTATCGAAGTAGATATTGTTGATCTTTGACAAGCCGTACGCATCGACCGCGGCGATTGTCTCAAGATATTTCATCAGCCCTTTATATTGGATTTCATTGAGCAGGTACTTGATCTCCGCCCGCTTAAATACTTCTTTATATTCACTCATCTTGCGCCTCCGTTCTGTTGGCTTAGTTTTTTTGGGGAACTGCCGGTCATTCGCATCCGTCTTTTTGCTGTTCCTTAAACTGTCCCAATTATAGGAAGCGTACCTTAAATGAAAATTAAAAGTTGAAAAATTTTACCGCTTCTTCTTATCGCCTCCCTGCGATTCCATATCGGATATGGAAATCTGCGATGCATCCACCCGATCCCCGGCATTCTGTTCATCCGTTATCGCGGCAAGTTCGCCGTCCAACTGGAGCCGGACGCTTTCGGCGCGAAGGGTGCAAAACTCTTTCAGCGTATTGTACGCTTTGGTAAACTCCTCTGCGGTGTAGAACGCGCTGGGATCTTTTTCCACATATGGAAGCAGCATCTCGTACAGCCCGTCGATTTCTTTTTCAAAATCCTGCGATTCAAAATATCCGCTGATCAGTTCGCTAAGAACCTCATGATACTCGGCAAGATACTCTTCGCTGTCTGCAATCCAAGCCCACATCGGACAATCCTCGGCATCGGCACCGGAAAGCGGGGAATCGATCCCTGTATTGACGGCATCCGTCGCATCGCCGGATTCTTTCCCGCCCCCGAAGCCGCCGAACGCTAAATTGTAATCCCACGGGAGCATGGACAATTTGCCGTCATTTTCATAGAGATAGTAATTGTGCAGCATATTTCCGGTATAACTGTCGTAGTTTAAGACGAAATTATGTGCGGCAAAATACCGGATCACTTCCTCGGTGTCTACCGCTTCTTCCGCATTCCCTTCGGAAAGGCTTTTTAGCGCAGCGATCACCCTCTGTTCGTCCTCTTCATCCGTTTTTGTCACCGCGTTGTCGAAGATATCAGAATAACTATCCGCATCGTCATCTATATAGGCGAGGGACGCTCCGCTCGATACCGAGTCGAATCCCCTCCCG
>CAJOQZ010000295.1 GCA_905236585.1 uncultured Lachnospiraceae bacterium | reverse complement strand
TCTGACTTACTCTGTCGGATGCCAGTGCTGTCATCAACTCACTTCGTTCGTTGGACAGTACTTGGCTCCTCTAATAACGCATTTTTTTCTGACTTACTCTGTCGGATGCCAGTGCTGTCATCAACTCACTTCGTTCGTTGGACAGTACTTGGCTCCTTTCCTCATCACCGGGATGCCGCACACCACTTCGACCACCTTGTCCGCTTCCGCTGCAATCCGTCGGTGCAGGCGCCCGAGCGTCCGCCGGTAGCATTCCGTCGCTTCGTCATAGACCGTTCCGTCCGCGAATATGTCATCACTGACGACTACGAGAACCTCCGCCGCCTGATGCAGCCGCGCCACGTCACTCAATATCCGCTCCGCCGAATCCTTCGTATCCAGCCGCTCGCTTACTTCCTCCGCAAACATTTCATTCGCGAGCAGATTAGAAATCGCTTCCAACAGGACAAACCGCCCGCACATCTTTGCCGCTGCTCCGATATGCCGCGGGCATTCCACCGTTGTAAAGCCCATGTTTTCCCTGTTCTTGCGGTGTGCGGCGATCCGCTCTTTCGCCTCTTGCCCGTCGTCGATCATTGTGGCAAGATAGGTTTTGTCGGGCTGCGATCCGCCCTTCGTGCATTCCGGATGTCCGGCACGCTCCGATAGCGAACCGTAGGTACGTTCCGCTCCATAACTTTCTGCAAGTTCACACAGTCTTTTTTGGGCGTATGACGATTTCCCGCTGGCGCTGCCGCCATATATAAAGATCAGCAAATGATGCCTCCGTTACTGTTCACGATGCAGCCGGTCAGGTCGCAAATGGTAACCTTCTTCCTGCCAGCGGTAGTCCGCCAAAATATCCGATAGCGCATTATAAAACTGTGCCGCCTCAAACGACACTTTTTCCGTTTTCTGCGCCTCGTAACTCTCCGCTTTTTTTGCCTTGGATTTCGCCCCGTGCTCACTCGGGACATAAACGAACCGGATATCCATCCCGTCCGTCAGATGGCGGATGCCCTCCACGATATACGACTGCAGGACGTAATCCTCATCATTGTGAATCTTCTTAAATTCACCGGAAAAATACTTTGCCGGAAGATTGTTGTCCTGATATATGACAACGGAACGAATGCCCCTTTTTTCACAAAGTGCCATGACAAATAAATCCGCGATCACTTCCGCCGACACATTTGATGCGTGAAACAGCCAGTCGAAGTCCGCATCCACGGTCTTGGAAAATAAATGCCGATATAATTTCGCGCCTATTTCATTTTTTTCAAAAAAAACGACCCCGAAAGGAATCGAGGAACTCGCCTGCTTTTCGCCGCTCTTATCGCCTCCGCCGTCAACAAAGGCAATCGCATCCATATCCGGGTGGGATTCAAAAAGTAATCCGTCATTTAATTCCATTCCGTAGCGGTCGCACAGCCTCCGATATGCCTCCTGCTCCGACAGAACTTCTTCGGGAATCGGACTGCGGGCTGTTTTCTCAAATACATTTTCAAGCAGGGCAATCTGCGGATGCACATCTCCTGCAATTACGACTTTACGAAGCGCCGCGAGAGCGGATTCCCGGGACATTGCGGAATGAACGGATACTTGCGGGCGGCTGTCCGCCTCGCCCTGCCGCGCCTTCTGCGCAAGTTCTGCTTCTGACCGCCGCTCCGGTTGGATGCCTTTCCGTTCCGGCACATTGTCCGTCTTTGCGTCCGCATCATCCGCAGACAAATACGCTTGTGCTTCCTCTTTTGTGGCGAAGCCTTTGTAGAGCGCCCCCGCAAAACCATTTACCTGCGCTTTTGCGCCATCGGCACCGTCCCATGTAGTGAAAATGCCGGTTCTGCGTCCGGCTTTTACCGCGTAATAATTCTTCTTTGCCATATGATACGAATTATGCTAAACTTTCTCTATGCGTTACGATCATTCTTATTTTGAAAACCACGACTGCAAATATTTCCCCTGCCATGAAGGACTGTCCGAAGGGAACTGCAACTGTCTGTTCTGTTATTGTCCGCTGTATTTTCTCGGAGAAAACTGCGGGGGGAATTTTACAATAACAAAGGGCGGTATCAAGTCTTGTATTGGGTGTAGTTATCCGCATATAAGGGAGCACTACGGGATAATTAATGAAAGATTAAAGTCTGCGGCTATATCCTCATCTGAAAAAACTTCTTAATACAAGATAATACTTATATCCCGAAGGGAGGTAGGTTCAGGTAATCTTTACTTTATCGAAATCGAAAATTTTCTCACCAAGGCGACTACTATCGTACATACATAGCAGTAATGATTCCTCGCGCCAGTGCGCCGGAAGATCATGTCTCTCAAAGGACGTAATCCTCGTCCGTGAGAGATATGATTTCCGGCAAACGGCGGTACTTGCTAAAGTATTCCCTCACGCCAGTGAACCAAAAGATTTTTCTCTCAAAGGACGTTATCCTCGTCCGTGAGAGAAAAATTTTTGGTGAACGGCAACTTACCTCGGTCCCCACATATCTACTACCAATTTGGACTCTTCTCTAATTTAGCAATTTCCGCTTCCCCATGCTCCGCCAAATCCCGGAACGTCTCAATCGTCGCCCGCATCCGCGGCAGCGCATCCCTGCGGTATTTTGACAGATCATCCAATGCCGCCATGGTTTCCTTATAGGATGCCTGAAGCGTTTCCGGCGACAATGACGCCTCCGTCGCCTGCCGCTGCACTTCCGTACCCTGCTCATGCAGCATCCGGCTCGTCGTCTCGATCATGGCGTTTGTCGTGGCATTTAACGCGTTTACTTTTTCTAAAACGATTTTTTGATTATACAGTGCTCCCGCTACCGTCACCGCTGTCCGAAGCGCCGTCACCGTCACATTCTGCGCCCGCTCCACCGAACGGATCAGTTCGCGGTTGTTCCGGCGGATGATCTCCATCGCGACGATCCCCTGCTGATCCACCACCTGAATCTGCTGAAAATCTTCAATCCTCTGCCGCAATGGGAACAGGATCTCTTCTTCCACAAAACGGATCTTCTCTTCATCTTCGCCGTCCGCCTTCGCGTTCGATACCGCCGCAGTAAGGCTGTCGTCCAGTTTCATGCCGAGTTCGATGTTTTTCTGCATCTTCTTCGTCATTTCCCGCATTTCAGACTCTTCGATCTCCAACGTGACGTTGTCTTCCTGCAAGGTCTTCTTCCCTTTTTCGAGGGATGCAACGATCTCTGAAATCTCCCTGTCCGCAGACTTGTATTTTTCAAAATACCGCCGTACCGGATTGAACACCTTGCCGAGTGCTCCGTGTTTGACAAAATCAATCCCCGACGGATCAAGATCGCGCATTTTGATCGTTAAATCCTCGAGACCCTTTGCGACTTCTCCGTTTTCCCCGCCGATCTTTTCAAAATAGCCGACTCTCTTTTGCAAAATCGCGTTTTTGTTGCGAGCCGCCTTCATATCTTCGACGCCGAAGGCGTTGATCACATCCGTGTACTCTTTCCTCTGCTCGAAAGAATCCAAATCCACGTCCATAATCTGCTTTGCCCTCGACTCCGCCGTGTCCGCAATGACGACTTCCTCTTTTGTAGTCGGCAGGATCGCCGCCTTAACTTCTTCTTTTACTTCCTCTTCGGTGGGAAGTTCTAAACTAAATGATGACATAATTTCCCTTTCCTCTTGTAATACACGGAATGCTCAGTGCCGCTCGTATCTTCCCTTCGCTACGGTCGTCGCAGAGCAATGCGTCTACATATTCGCGTTAAACAACTGCCGCAGCTGATATGTTACATCATCCGTATCGGCATTGATGTTAACTCCTTCATTAATATTTGACAAAGCCTCCATCGCGCTGATGTCGCCGTTGTAGCAGATCGTATATACCGGAATCTTAAGCCCCTCGACCACATCCGAAATCTCCGACAGGCTGTATCCGCGGTTCGTCTCCCCGTCGCTTAAAACGAATACCACCGGCTTTACATCCGGCGTCTCGGCAAGCTGCTTTTCCACCATATCCATGGCGACGCAGACCGCGTCGAACGTCGCCGTATTGCCGTTCGCCTGCAGCGTTTCGACCGTTCCCTTGAAATACGCCTGCTGGGTCATGTCAAACTCCGCCAGCGGCAGTTCGATCACCACGTCGTCCGAATAACTCACCAAACCGATATAGTTATCAACGTTGATATACTGCATCGAATTTATTAAGGATTCTTTTAATTTGTTCAGAGGCTCCCCGTCCATGCTGCCCGACGTATCCGCGACGAATACGCAGACGATGGGGTTGACGTCTTTATTCTCTTTGTAAAGTTTCTGCGCCGCAATCAGATCATTCCCGTCATACTCCGTCTTCATCGGAACGTAATTGTCCGGCGTCTGGTTGAAGCCGTCCTCTTTTGCCAATGATGCGCCGTTTGCCGCGCAAAACGAAGCAAACGATTGTAAAATCGCGTTTTTATTTTCATTCGAAGTCACGGAAACCAGAGGATTGTTATGCTCATATCCATACGGCACAAATTCATAGTTCCGCAACAGAGAACTGTCCGACAGATAGGTCTGATACTCGGAAACGAAGGCATCAAATGTACCGCGTTCCGCAGCGCTGCGCATCTGTCCGGTCGTCATGGACACGAACGGCACGTTCGCCTGAAACGAAGTAAATCCCTCTACCGCCTTGTCCGATAAAATGTTGCCGCTGTCATACGCATCCAAAAGCGTAACGAGAAAATTCATTCCCGCCGCAGACGTGAACGGATTGGTGTAGCCCATGGTGATAAAATCGTCCGCCGTCGCCTGTCCGATTGTCTGCACGGTAACATCTCCGTACTCTTCCTTGATGTTGTTGTATGTCTTCTTCGACAGCACGATGCCCGCGTAATTGCCCACTAGGGAATCCGCAACATAGGATATGTCGGCTCCCTTCGCGTCGATCATCTGGATAAAAAGATCATTGGACGGAGATACCGCGTCGGGAACATATTTTCCCGAAACAACATAGTCCACCTGCTGCCCCGAAGAAACCGTCCGCAGCCGAATGGATGCCGCCTCTCCGTTCACTTCGATACGCGCCTTGTTGAAATCCTCCGCCATTTCCCGCAGATAGCCGTCGCGTCCGCTGCCCGTTTTTTCCGAAGATGCGAAAATTTCTGCGTAATTCGATGTCGACGGCTGCACTGCGATCGACGAATCATCCAATTCCGGCAGTTCGTCATAGGTCGTATCTTCGCCCGTATACTCCACCGTCCCCTTGGTCGGCGTTCCCGATAACGGCTCGATGGGGCGGATCATTTTTTCCAATGATTTTTCCGCGGCTTCCCTGCTGACCGTCTTGGAACTTTTCCCGATATTCCGCGATAAAAACAATCCGCCGAAAATCGCGATCAAAACGACGACCGCCAGCACGCCAATGGTTCCGAAAGTGCGTTTGTTCTGGTTCATTTGTCCTACCTCTTTGTCGGAACTGTAATAAGTTCCTTAACTATACATTTTCACCTGTTCCGTCAGGCGGTGAATTTCTTCCAACAGCGGATCGGTTGTCTGCTCCTCGCCGGGCTTCGCCAGTTCGAGGGTCATGGTGTCGAGCGCTAAAATCAGTTCCTCATTTGCTGAAACCGCCGCTTCCAACTGCCTTAGATTATCATCATACAGCGCGATCTGCTTTTCCTGAATCTCATCGGGGATATCGTCATTCCGGTAGTTCTTTAACCGTGCATAATCTTTCTCGTCGAAAATCTGCATCCGGTTCGCCATGGCGATTACGTTCTGCAGAGCCGCCTCCTGCGCTGCCTTGACCGTCGATTCATAGCGGTCGTAACTCATGGAGCCGTTTTCAAACTTGGCGCCGACCGCCGTCTTCGCCCGCTGCATGGTCCGCTCCAGCCGCAGCAGCTGGTCGCTTGTCGTATCGGCAATCCGTCCGAAATATCTGCCGCCGTGATAAGAGGCAAGAACCGCCCTCGCCTGCGACAGATCGATCAGGTTCTCCGACGAAAAATGCGGATGCGACGGCTCTTTTAACAGGGTGAAATTGCCGTAAAAAAAAGCAAACACAGCGGAAATCCCTACAAAAATCGACATTCCCGCACGCAGGATTGATTCGTCGGACGGACGCAGCCCCAAAAAACCCTCGGAGTAGCAGAAGACCGCGAGCAGAATGATTGCAAGATTCAAACCCAAAATTTTTAAGAACCGATTTTTCATAACAACCATTCTACCACAAACCCGGCAAAGATGACAACACCGTAGTCAGTCCCAGCACGGAAATCCATTTTCATCCAGTCTTGCCTTGGGAACAAACGTTTCTTCCGTGTTCGACGGCAAGAATGCCTTAACCTCACACGGAGAAACGTTTGTTCGCAACGAAAAAATTGATTTCCGTGCTGTCCCAAAACGAACCAACGTTACAGTTCGATACCTCGTTGTTACACACAAAAAATCCCCTGCAAACATACTGCTTGCAGGGGAAGATCACCCGAAAAGAAAATCCGGCTATATCGAAACACCGCCGCGGTAGCGCAACTGTAGTGCCGCCACGATCTTGTCGAGAACGGATGCCGGAACGATTCCGTCCGCATACAAATCGACAAGCGTACTCTCCGAACCGAGCAGCGCCGAGGCGTCGAGCCAGGTCGCGTTATGAAATTCTTCGTCAAATATCTCGAATACTTCGCGATTATTCAGCAATTCGGATAGCGGTATTTCTTTGAACTGCACAAAAAACTCCTAAACTCTCGATAAATACTCGCCGGTACGCGTATCAATCTTAATCACATCCCCGGTATTGACAAACAGCGGAACATTCACGGACGCGCCCGTCTCCACCGTTGCGGGCTTCGTAGCGCCCGTCGCCGTATCGCCCTTGAATCCCGGCTCCGTATCTGTAATCTCCAATTCTACGAAAAGCGGCGGCTCCACCGCAAAAACGTTGCCTTTATGCGAGCAGACTTTCACGCTTTCATTCTCTTTTACAAACTTCAGCGCGTCCCCGATATCGTTCGTGGAAAGAGCAATCTGGTCGTACGTCTCACCATCCATGAAATAGTAGAGGTCGCCGTCATTATACAGATACTGCATATCCTTACGGTCGATATGTGCGGTCGGGCACTTCTCCGTCGGACGGAACGTCTTCTCCACAACGCCTCCGCTCTTGATGTTCTTCAACTTGGTGCGCACAAACGCCGCGCCCTTGCCGGGCTTAACATGCTGAAATTCAATAATCTGAAAAATGTTATCCTCTAATTCGATCGTAACGCCGTTACGAAAATCACCGGCTGAAATCATAAATCTGTCCTCCCAATAATAGTCCCGCGTCTGCTGGCTTCCAACAAACGCATCAAAAATGCTTCGTGCTGTTCTTAACAGATACAAACTTCCAGTATTATACACGATAATACAGCGCAATGCAAATTTTTTCTAAAATCCACGAAAACTCATTTTCAATTTTTATCAAATCTTGCCTTGAAATCAAACGTTTCTTCGTGTTCGACGGCGAAAACGCCTTTACCTCAAACGAAGAAGCGTTTGTTCTTTGCATAAAAGTTGATCTCCGCGACAAAATCCCCATTACAGTTCTATAACGCGCCTGCCGCTCATCATCAGCGGAACCTGCCACTCGCTGCCGCCGCGGCGGATAAAATGACGATAAAACAGCATCACAAAATCCTCGAAAATGCGCTTGATGATGATCTGTATCTCCTCGTTCCATTTTTTCACGGGAAGAACCATGACCGTCCTTATGCCAGCGCGGTTGCCGCCCCAGATGTCGGTAAAAAGCTGGTCGCCGATAAAAAGCGAATTGTTCGGCTTTGACCCCATAAGTTCCATCGCCTTGCGGTAGCCGGACGTCAGAGGCTTCGCCGCCTTAAAAAAATACCCGTCCGCCTGTACCGCGTCCGCGAATTTCTGCACCCGCGGCTCCTTGTTGTTCGATAGCAGAACCATCCGGAAGCCGTAGGAATGCAGTCTTTTGAAAAAAGCACGCACACCGGCGTCCGCAGGAGCGTTGTTTTCGACGAGCGTGTTGTCAATGTCAAAAATCAGCCCCCGAAAGCCCTGTTCGTACAATTTTGCAAAATCAATGTCCCGCACCGTCGAGATATAATCGTTTGGATAAAATTTTCGAAACATAAGAACAT
>CAJOQZ010000294.1 GCA_905236585.1 uncultured Lachnospiraceae bacterium | reverse complement strand
GTCCCTCCCGGCAGAGAAAACGCGGAGTCCTCAGACAAGAGGCTGCCGCAGGAAACGTAGCGGACGAATGCAAATATCAAATCTACAGAAACGGAGGTAATGAAGACTATGGAAAAGACAACAATGAGCGTGCAGGAACCCTCCGCAGAGCGAGTACATGGCCTGCGCCACCTACCGCAAAAAGGGCAAGGCAAGACTGGATGAAAGACGATTTCCATGACGATTTACGCTAATTCCATTGCCGCCGGACTTTTTTTTTGTTATACTTTATTAGTGTTTTGTTTGGGGTGGCTGAACAGATTGAGGTGTTCATTTTGAATAAAAAAAGAATAATCAGGAGTAAAGCAATAGAGAGTATATCGGATGATGCAATTTCACGCTATATGCCGTATCTGTCGGGGAATGAGATTTATGACATTGTCTCGGGAGACTGCGTGGGCATGGGAATCTTCAATTCCAAAACCGATGAGGTCTTAGGCTTAAGCGTAGTCAGAATACTGCCGAGGTACATCCGCATCGAAAAGATTTTTACAGTAGAACGTTATCGGAAGTTAGACGTAGCAACGGATCTGCTGCTGTCCATTACGGACACGCCCAAGGAAGCGAATCTGCCGATTTATGTCATTGTACCCGAGGGTGAGGCGGATGAAAACTGGATGCAAAAAGAGGGCTTTACCAAGAAAGCGAGTGACTTTACATATGTGACAATCCCCCTAAAGGCAATGGATGACCTGTGTCCGCCGGAAGAAAAAAACGTAAAAGCGCTTATCAACGAGAAGATACCGGCAGACCGTTTGAAAAAATTTATCAAAAATGCAGGCTACGATGAAATTTTGCAGTTCCCGGGTTTTATTGAAGATGTTAAAACGGAGGACTGCATCGCTTTGGAAAAGGACGGCAATTTGGTTGCGGCGCTTTTCTTTGATGAACTGGATGATTATATTGTTGTCAGATGGATGCACAGCATTGACGACGAGTATGCGGAATATTTGATATCTGCGCTTCAGAAGGTTCTTCTGACCGAGTACAGACCGGAGGTGGAGGTGAGATTTTTGGTGGCAAATCAGGGCGGAACGGAACTTTTTCGCTCCTTGTTTGAGGAGTGTAAAATTACAAAGATCAATTTATTTTCAGTAAGGAACTAAAAAAGTTTTAAAGGAAAGGAGAAAAAGATGTCGGATTTTTCTACATTATCGGAAACTATTCAGCAGTACGAATTAACCTACAACAAAAATCTGCAAAAAGATGAGGCAGAGCTGGGTTATCGTGACATGAATGCCAACTTCCTTCGCATGGAGGAGGAACAGTATCAGGGAGATCAGTCCCTGAACTGGGAAGCAAGGAAAACGGAGCATGAGACAAGGAAGAAGAGCATCGAGGAAAAGTGGCATAAAAGCACCAGCAAGAGGGCGGCGGAAATTACCCGTGATGCCGTAGGAAGCGACAAGACAAAGGAATACTATGCGGGTTTTAATTTGAAGGATATGGAGGTGCTCATAAAAAACAGCGACCGCGGCGGCAATTCCCCGGAATACAATACCGTGGCAACGGAGCTGGAGCTCTATAACCGTATCATGGAAGATCCGGAATCCTACAAGAATGAGTCAATGGAGGTTCTCCTGCGGATCAGGGACGCCAGCGCGGAATACCTTCGCACGCGCAAATCTCCTTTTACATCCAAGGGCAAGCGCCGCCGCGCCATGATGGAAAGCATCAATGAGCGGATCACGCAGCTTTGCGAAGATGAGACCAAGCGCTATCAGAATGAAGCCACGGCAACGGTGGAAGCGCTTCAGGAGAATGCGACGGAGGAGGCGATCAGTGCTGCCGTATCCGCGAACTACAACCTGATGTACCATGTCTTAAAAGGCAATATCGTATTGGATAAAGACAAGGAGATTAACAAGCAAAAACTGGCGCAGCTGGATGAGAATATGAAGACGGCCCTTGAAAAGTTAAAGGACGTCAAAGTCGATGATGACCAGAACAATAACCTTGTGACCAGATTCTTCAATTCCATAGGCTGGGCGTCGCATACACCCAGAAAGGTCGACAAGGCTGATTTTGCTGATGAACTTAAAAAGTCCCCCGTTAAGCAGCCGGCATATCATTGCGATACGCATATCAAACCATCTGAGGAGATGCTGAAGGAGGACCCGACGCTCGCTGAAAAGTGGGCAAACCGAAAGGATGCCAGATGGATGGGCGAGCAGTTCGCCGGCATGGGCAAGTCCAGGCATTATCTCAGCAACGGCCAGACCGGAAAGGGCACATACTTAGGGGTTCCCGCGCCGGGCAAAACGGAAGAAGAACGTCGGGACAATGAAAAGCGGACAAAAAAACACCTTTGGGATAACTATGGCATGACCGAGGGTTCCTATCAGCTTACCATGTGCTATAATGAGCACGCCAGGATTGTGCAAAAGGGCAAGATGTTGAGGCTTATGGATGAGTTCCGGAAACAATTTCCGCAGATTTCGGGTTTTCTCTCGGAACATGCAGGCGAAAACGATACACTTTATGCGGCATTGTATGGGTACAATACCATAAATGTTATGGCAGGAGCCGGATTATATAATGATCGTTACTGCATCTATTATGTTACCTCGGACCGTAAGGCGCTGACGCTCTCCAACAAGGTGTATGTCATGACGGAGGAATGCATCGACCATAACTATGATCCGGACTTCGCTGATGAGGGCGACGATCTTTTTAATGAAGAGGAGGCGATGAAATGATTGAGTTTACAACAGGTGATGTAAGATTCATCAATGAGGTTACCAATGGCTGGCGGATGGCGCTTGACGAGAGGCTCTACGAAAAAGGCGAACCCTCGCAGGAGGTGCTGGACCGCGTTAATTCGCTGCAAAAAGAGTACCAGGATGCTTTCGAGGCTTATTTTATCAAGGCACGCAAATCCGGTGAGACCGGCGACAATGATGAGATCAAGGCGGCTTTCGATGAGGAGTTCAAAAAAGACCATCCCGCGTATTATGATGCGTCTCTGCTGCTGTAATCCCGGTTCGGCAGGCATGAGGTAAGCGCAACACGGAAATCAACTTTTTATGTTGTGGTACAAACGCTTCTCCGTGTGAGGGTAAGGCATTTTTGCCGTCGAGCATGGAGAAGCGTTTTGTTCCAAAGCCAAGACTATAATAAGAGATATATCCTATGATAAGGTTTCACATTCCCGATTTTCAGAAGAACTTCAGGCTGAACATTTTATTCTGTAAATATTTTGACCTATACAGAGACTATTTCTGGGATGATGCTGAGATAGACTATATCTATGATTCTTTCCCCTTGATTTGGAACGGCGGGCGTTTACAGGTCGGTGAGGTTGATCTAAAAAAGGCGGAGGAGACGTTACAGCAGATACAAAAGATGGGAAAGCAGGTTGCATTTACGTTCACAAACAGCCTTCTTGCAAATGAGCATCTTCATGATGAAGCGGCGAACGCCGTCATGAAGATTGCCTCCGGGCTTGATATGAAAAAGAGCGTGATCATCCATTCCGGACTGCTTGAGGAATATATCCGCAATCAGTATCCGGACTTTGGGATCATTTTATCGACCACGAAGCAGTTAAGTACGGCTTCCGACATCAATGCCGCCATGGAAAAGGACTATGAACTGGTGGTGATAGATTACAACATGAATCATGAGTGGGATGAACTTTTAAGGATCAAAGACAAGGCAAGATGCGAATTTCTCGTAAATCCCTGTTGTGTGGACGCCTGTCCGAAGAGGGGAGCGCATTATCGGAGGATCAGCGAACTGCAGTTGTTGAATGAAGACCCCACGAAGCGAAAAAGCATACATGATGAGAAATGCGTCTATGCGAAGAACCACTATTTTATTGCAAGAAATAATAAAAATTTCATGGATATGAATGAGATCAGAGCCGATTATGCGCCGCAGGGATTCGAACACATGAAACTCGAAGGAAGGGGCGGAGATCGGCTGAATCTTCTCGAACAGTATGTTCAGTATATGGCAAAGCCCGAGCATAAGGACCGCGTGAGATTTGAAATGCTGCACATATTGGGATTTTGATAAAGGATACGACAATGAAAACAGATATTGCAGATCAGGTAATGACAATATCCCATGTAGAAAGGCTGACCGTGGACAACGCCGCCGGATTCGAAAGCACGGTCTTTGAAAACGCGGATGACAGCAAAAGGATCGTTTTTGACGCAAAAGACCTTGCCTATATATCAAGCGCGGGGCTTCGTGCGCTTTTGAAGATCAAAAAGAAATACGACCTGACCGTTATCAATGCCTCGCAGGAGATCTACGATATTTTTGAAACGACCGGCTTTCATGAGATGATACCGATCAAAAAGAAAAGGAAGCAGATTCATGTCGACGGATGCGAAGTGATAGGCACCGGCGGCACAGGAACGATATACAGAATCGACAGGGAAACCGTTGCAAAGGTGTTCAACAGCAACTTTGATCTTGCCGCCGTTGAAAGGGAGCATGATACCACAAGAAATGCCTTAGTGTCCGGCATTCCGGCAATGATCCCCTTTGATATTGCGGAGTGCGACGGGAAGTACGCGATTGTCTATGAACTGTTGTCCGGCAGGAACTATGTGGACGCCATCAAGGATAACCCTGAGAAAAAGTCGGATTACCTGTGTGATTACGCCGGGTTCTTGCGCAAGATGAATCAGACCGCAATTTCGCCCGATAAATTCAAGTCGCATAAGCAGACGTATCTTGACTTGCTTTTTCGAGCCAAAGAAAAATTGTCCGAAGAGGAGTACAGGCTGTACAGGGATCTTTTTGAAGCGATTCCCGATGAATATGGTTTTATACACGGCGACTGTCATTTGAAAAACATTATGCTGTGCAATGACGAGAGGATGATCATCGACCTCGAAGGGTGCGGCTACGGACATTATTTCTTTGAACTTATCGCCATCTGCTGTGATTACAAACTTCCGGGACTTCCGATGTTTTGCGGCATGAAGGATTTTGTCGTCGAGATGGTCATGGGATTTGGCAAAGCCGGATGCTTAGATATATGGAATATATTTTTTGAAGAATATATGCGGGATAAGGACGATAAGGACGCAATAGACGAAATGTGTACCGTTTATGCATATCTTAGGCATACCTTAAATGCGTATTTTAACCCGCTTCTCGCGCCGGATTTCATCATTGACGAAATGAAAGGGTATATTTGGGATGCGGCATCTAAAAGCATAAGCAAATACAAAGAACTGTTAAAAAGAATGTAAGGGAGAAAAAAATGCAGGAATGGGAAATGAGGGGAAAGGAATGTTCGCCGGAGGAGACAGTCGAAAGAATAAAACGAATATTAAAAGAAAACGGTTTTGACCTCGACTATGTGGAAGGAAAAACAGGAATAGAGGGATGCTTCTCGTCAAGGCTGTCGCTTAATCCGCCCGGGGAAAAACTCATGGCTACGAACGGAAAGGGCATGAGCAGGATGCTGTGCATGGCAAGCGCGCATGGAGAGATGATGGAGCGCTTTGGGAATGCCGCGATCAACTCGCTGCATACGTCCGATGCCGAAAAAAATGAGGTAATGGGGGATCAGGGCAGATTCTATCATCTTTATGCCGAGGATCAGCCGGACTGTATCCGGATGCTAAAGGATAAAATTGCGGCGACTATGCCCGAACCCGCATTCGGAACAAAGGAGGATATCATTAATTCCCTCCTTAAAAAAGTAACGATCGACGGAGACAGGATACCGTCGTATCCGTTTTATTCCGTCCGAAAGAAAAAGGTGGAGTATCTTCCTCTTAATCTTATCCGCATATTCACCGGGAGCAACGGCATGGCAGCCGGCAATACGATAGAGGAGGCGATCGTTGAGGGAATTTCGGAGATATTTGAGAGATATTCCCAGGAGAGGATCATCGAGGGAGGCTATTATCTTCCCGAGGTTCCGACGAGCGAACTGGAAAAATATCCCCACATCATGAAGGTGATAAGCGACATTGAAGAAGGCGGGAAGCGGCAGGTAAAACTTTTGGATGCGTCTCTCGGAAAGGGACTGCCCGTCATGTGCGGGATATGCATATCCAAAGATTCCGGCAGGATCGGCGTCAAATTCGGCGCCCACCCCAAGATGGCGGTTGCCCTTGAAAGAATTTTTACAGAGGGCATGCAGGGCAGATCCATAGAAGAATTTTCTTCCATGAACTCGGTTTCTTTTTCCATGGACTATGAGGAGAAGAGGATCGACCACTGGAACACCTTAAAATGCGGAATCGGAAGAATGCCTGCGGACATGCTGCTTACAAGACCGTCGGAAGAGTTTGTGCCATGGAGGGACTGTTCAAAGGAATCGAACAAGACCATCATGTGGAGCATGATCGACAAATTAGAAGAGATCGGCGCCGACGTCTACATCCGGGATACATCCATTGTGGGATTCCCGGCGGTTCTCATCTATGCGGCGGGTGTATCCGAGGCACAACAGGTTGACTGGCTTACGCTCTCCATCATGGACAATATGACGGAGGCGCAAAAGATACTGACGCATCTTAAGGATGCGGATGACAAGGATATCAAGCGGCTGTCAATGGTTTTGGGACTGCAAAATGCCCAAGGGCAGAATATCGACGGCATTTCGCGAATCATGTCCATTCCCATAGAGTTTTGCGAACCGGGCGGGACGCTTCGAAGTCTTTTCATGAAGGGAATCTGCGAGTACAGGCTGGGGAATCTCGACAATGCCGTTGAACTTTTGTCAAATGTTGTGCAGGTGGCGGTATTTGACGATGACGGAACCTATGAAAAGGCTGCCGCGCTTTTTATGGAAGGGAAGAAAAATAACTATTCCAATGAGCAGATTCGGCAGGTTATCGCGCTTCTGTATCCTTCGGTATGCGACAAGGTGATGTCCGATCTTGCCGATCCAAAGACGGCTCTGGAAAAAATCTATCCGGTGTGCAATGGATTTGACTGCAAAAACTGCGATATTGCCGACAAATGCAAATATCCGAAGGTCAGGGAAGTGGCAAGGAAAAACTGGGAACTACTAAACGCCTATGCGCCTGCGGAAGAAGAGATATGCCGGACTTTTGCAAGATGATAGCGATTGGGAATTATTATGAGCAGAGATAATGAGCAAAAAAGAATAGATAACAGCAAAATGCTGCATATCATTGGGAGGGGCGACAAACTCCTTTTCATTGCGGTCATCCTGATGCTTTTGGCTCTGGGGATATGGCTGTTTACGGGAACGATCCGGGAAACGGTTTCGGCAAAGGGAGTTATCAATTCTGCGGATTCCGCGGTAAAGGTCAGTGCACCGACGAGCGGAACCATTTCCGAGATGAATTACAGCATGTCCGACTATGTAAATAAAGGCGATCTGATCGCCCGTGTTGTGGCGGATAAAAGCGTCGCAGGACAAAGCGGTGATAAAGAGATGATAGACGTCATCAGTGATGCATCGGGATTTGTCACGGAGGTCAGCGGTTATGAAGGGGACCGGGTAAGTGAGGCAGCGCCGATGATGACGATGATCAAAGGCGACCCACAGGATTTAGACGTAGTCATAGCGCTGGTTGATTATGAAGCCTTAAATCTGATTGATACAGGCGCGAAAGCGCAGGTTCGGGTTGAGGGTTTTTCGGAGGAGAAGTTCGGCTATCTTACCGGCGAGGTTATCGATATTGATCTAAGGCTCATCAACCAAAGACGGTTATCCCATATGATAGGAAATGAAATGGTTGCGGATACTTTGCTTGAGAGCAATGGTTCCTTTGTAGTGGTCATTAAGATAGACAAGGATGCGGATGGCAATTTTGTTTTTTCCAGGGGAAAAATCGATTCGTCGAGTTTGAAGATCAACTCGTCCTGCGATGTGACGTTCATTGTGGGCGAAATCAGTCCCTATAAAGCGTTTTTGGGAGAAGAGTAATTGGAGATAAAGAAGAAAAATAAGGTCAGGGTGCCGCAGATCCTTCAAAATGAATCCTGTGAGTGCGGCGCCGCGTCGCTTGGCATGATATTGGGGTATTACGGCAGGTATGACAGCATCATCAACCTTAGAGAAGCATGCAAGGTCAGCAAGGACGGATGCAGCGTCTTTGACATTGTTACGGCGGCGGAACAGTACGGACTTATAGCAGAGGCGTATCAGATAGACGCTGCACTGACGGGGGTCAGTTTTCCCTGTATTGGCTTCTGGAAGGGGTACCATTTCATTGTTATTGAGGGCGTCTCGGATAAGAATGTATATGTGTGCGATCCGGCAATCGGACACAGAGAACTGGAAAAAGAAGAATTTGCCCGCTATTTTTCCAAAGTCATTGTGACCTTCAAAAAGGGCGAGGATTTTCAAAAGGGCGGGAAACCTTTCCGCGAAACAGAGTATATATGGAATCTCATTTCCAACAAGAAAAACGCGCTTCTTTTCATGGGCGTTTTATCGGTGTTATCTCATGTTCTGGGGCTCATCATACCGGAAATGGAACGCCTTTTTATGGACAGATACCTCGACGGGAATTTTACCGCGGATTTAAGCCAGTATTTTTTAGCGTTTGCGGGCTTTTTGTTTGTTCAGATCTTTGTGCTGGAATTTCAAAAGCATGTGATGATCAATTTTGAAAGGGTTCAGTCGGCGGAACTGTCACGGTACGTCATAAAGAAAATTCTTTCGCTTCCCTTTGACTATTTTCAAAAGCGAAACCATTCGACGACGGAAGCAAAGTTAATGGCGATTAACGACCTTACCGATTTTCTGACGAATAAGGTTATTTCGGCAATGTTCGATCTGGTCTTTTCGGTAATTTACCTTGTTATGCTGTTCCGGTACAGCATCCCGATCGCGCTTGTCGTATCGGCGGTTATTTCAGCCATTTTACTGATTCTGAATGTGTTTATGAGCGGCTTTCGGAATATGTGCATTCGCGGAAAAAACGAAATGAACAAGTTCTATTCTGAAATCTATCAGAATGTAAAACTGTTCGATACGATAAAATCGACCGCATCCGAAAACTATTCCATGAAAAAGACCATGTATGCGTACTATAGTTATGAAAATGTTATGAATGCCGCGAAAAATAAACTCTCGGTCGTTCAGGTCATACCGGTCATTGTCCCTGTTTTTTTACAGATGATCGTTCTGATACTGGGAACTTATCTGGCATCCGCCGAAGCCCTTACGTTGGGAAAGGTGGCGGCGTGCCAGAGCCTTGCCGTTTTTTTGTTTATCCCGCTGAGCAACTTTGTCATGAACCTCAATGATTTTCAGAATCATGTCGTTACGATAAGCACGCTAAAAGATGTAAAGGAAGAAAAAAGGGACAGGGCGATTGCAAGGAGCAGTTCGGATAAGGAAAGGAATTTTGAGGGTAGGATAGAAATCAAAAATCTGGTATTCGGCTATAATCCCTCCATGCCGCCGGTGATCAAAAATGTCAGCGTTTCCGTGGAGCCGGGGGAGAGCGTTGCCTTTGTGGGTTCTTCGGGCTGCGGCAAGAGCACCTTGTTACAACTGGTCGAAGGGCTGTACCTGCCATGGAAGGGGGAAATCATTATTGACAATGAGCCCTTCATGGAAACAGACAGAAAACTTTTGGCGGATCATATAGCGGTAGTTGCGCAAAAACCAACCGTAATTTACGGAACGATCAACCAAAATATTGCGCTTCTTGATTCCAAAGTTACGGCTTCCCAGATAGAACAGGCGGCGAAAGACGCTTGTATTTATCATGACATTATGAAAAAAGAAAAGGGCTTTAACACGATTTTGGACCCGCTGGATATCGACATGAGCGGGGGACAGATCCAGAGGCTGATGCTGGCAAGGGCGCTGGTTAAAAATCCCGCGGTGATCATACTCGATGAAGCGACCAGCGCGTTGGATACGCTGACGGAAAAAGAGGTTATGGATCATATCAAAAAGCGGAATATAACGGTGCTTATTGTTGCCCACCGGCTGTCCACGATCAGGGACTGCAATAAGATCATCGTTTTGGATAAAGGAAAGATCGTCGAGCAGGGAGTACATAATGATCTTTTAGAAATAGAGAACGGTATCTATAAAAAACTTGTTTCATCAGGAGCGAATGATAGTTATGCAAAGTAGTGGGAAAGGTGAAAAGATCCGCCGGGATGATCTGATACTTGCGGGGATTATCGATGCCAACAGCGAGGATATTGTTGACGGCTCTGCGAATCAATTTGCCTTCTTTTTTATTGAACTCTTAAAAAAACAGAATATAAAGGTATATCCGATTGATGCGTCGAGGCTGAACATTGCGAAGAATAAACTGGCTTATCTGATGAAATCCCAAAAAGTCATGGGGGATTTCTTCTATTTGGAAAGCAACTGGCATAAATTGGATCTGGACAACTTTCTGGGGTTCTATGAGGAGGACGGCTCTCCGGTTTTGGTCGTGCATAAGGGCGCGAGATATTACTATGTCGATCCCTATAACAATACAAGCGTTTTAGTAACAGAAGAAAATAAAGACCGGATACGTTCCTTTGCCTACTTTGTTTATCCGTCGGCGGATTCACAGAGCATGCCGGAACTTTTGTGGTCTGCTATCCGGTATTGCAGGAAAGAACTTATCATTTATCTTGCCCTCGTGCTGCTGCCGTTTGTGGTTGGCGGAGCATTAGCGCTTGGTTTTTCACTGTTTCAAAAAAGCGCGGCGGATATTGCCGTAGAAAGCAGTCTCATGGTATCTGCATGCGTAGCGCTTTTGGCGGTCACGGCTGTTTTTTTCGTGAATATCGTCGTTGCGAGGACGAATTTCCGATTTGCGACAAAGGTTCGGTCCTGTTCTTTTCCGGCGATCCTTAAGCATTTTTTCTCATTGAAATCAAGTGATGAAAAGCGTATGTCCAGAGAACTTGTGACAACGTTCATATCTTTCGTCGACGCCATTGAGGCGGTGCTGAACAACGGGCTGAACGGCATGCAGTATTTGATATACAGTATTCTTTGCGTTGTGGCGCTTCGCTTTATCAGCAGCGGCATCGAGCGGCCGTTTATGGATATGCTGATTATCTATCTGCTTTTGTCGATGACGGTTTGTATTATCTTTTTTCGTCTGGCAAAAAAACAGCATGACAATCAGGAAACCCTGTCGGCGGTAAGGAAAGAGATCATCGACTCCATGGATGTGATCAAATGCAATGCCGCGGAGGACAGATTCTTTCACCGGTTTGCGGTTGCTTACGGAAGGTATCTTACCTGTCGGCTGAAGATGGATCATCTATCTTCCCAGCCGCTCCTTATCGCGAATGCTGTCAACGGTTTCGGAATGTTTCTCATGTTCATCCTGATATATGAACATGCCGACCGGACCATCAGCGCTTCGGGCATCACGATTGTCGTGGCGCTCCTTAGCATGCTGATGAGTTTCCTGATCGGTCTTATCAATTCCGCCTATGCCATTATCCAAAATGTTTCGTTTTTATCCTTTGGAAGCACTGTCCTGAAAGGGGAAGCGGAGAAGACCGGAGAAGGCGTGATGGGTCTGGAGATGAAGGGCAAAATTGAATTCAGCCACGTTGACTATTCTTACGACGGAGGGAACGCCCTGACCTTAAGGGATATATCCTTTGTGATAGAGCCGGGCGAATATGTTGCCATAGTGGGAGAATCCGGCTCCGGGAAAAGTACAATGATAAGGCTGCTTTTGGGATTTGACGCCCCGAGGGCGGGAAATATATTGATAGACGACATAGATATCAGCCGGATCGATCTGCAGTCGATGAGGAAGCAGATGGGAGTTGTGCTGCAAAATGAAGGGATCATAAACGGCAGCGTAAAACTGAATATCGGGATGGAAGAAGAGCCGGACATGGAGAAAGTCGCGTCCGCTGCAAGGCTTGCCGCCATCGCGGAGGAGATCGAACACTTCCCGATGAAGTATTATACGATCCTCTCCAATGAATCCGAACTGGTTTCGGGAGGGCAGAAGCAAAGGATCGTCCTTGCCAGGGCGTTGGTCAACAATCCGAAGATACTGATCTTAGATGAGGCGACCTCCGCCTTAGACAACATTACGCAGGACATGGTAAAAAAGAATCTGGATCATATGGGGGTCACGAGGATCGTGGTGGCGCACCGGCTGTCCACCATCGTGGATTGCGACAAGATCATTGTACTTGATGGCGGAACAATATGCGAAATGGGCACATTCCGCGAACTGATGGATAAGAACGGGGTCTTTGCGCGGATGGCGCAAAGGAACCTGTTATAGACAAGCGTCTCACGCCTTTTCGCCTTCTTTTGCCTGGTATGCGGCAAGGAGCAGGTCAAACAGGTGCTCTTTGTATTCGTCGCATGCCATGGAGAGGTTATAGTTTAAGCATCCGCTTAAGCACATAGGAAATACCGTGCATTGGAGGCATTTTTCGGGGTGCTTGTAGTGGATGAACTTCATGTCGATGTCGTTATGGTATTCTCCGTCTGATATGCTGCCTACGCAGTATTCCTTTCTGCCGAGATGATGCTCGCATCGGTAGAGTTCACCCTTTGGTCCGATGACATGATTTTTTGCACAGATGCAATAGCAGTTCGCCGGACGGCGTTTGGGGATGCTTATGGACAGGGATTTGAGAGAATATTTGTTCCCATGCAGAAATTCTTCCAGGAAAATCTTTTCAAAAGCGATGAAGTTTCTGTGGGATTCGCTTTCATGGTCGCAGTACGGGCAATCGTAGTTTCGGACGTGCGCGATGTTTATCTTTACTTTTCCGTCCAGTTTTTTTTCATCGAGAAGGAAGCGGGTCAGTTCCAGCGCGTCTTTTTTATTGTCCGCTATATTGATGCGGATATGGATCGGCAGAATATCGCAGGCGGCGATCACGTTTTGTACGGTCTTTTCAAAGTCGTCTGCGGACGCCTTTTTCTGCGACATATAATATTCCGGCATGCCATCTATGGGCAGCTGCACATGGCTTACCCTGCATGCTTTTAGTTTGTGTGCGTTCTCCGTTGAAAGGAACCGTCCATTGGTAACGATCTCGGCGTAGTATTTTATATTTACCGAATCAAAATAAGGTATGATCAGGTCGCTGATATGCGTGACTGCGTCCATATATAGCAGCGGTTCGCCTCCAAACCAACGGATCATGACATATTCAAGAGCCGGATTGTTTTTGGCGAGGGAAATGATATAACGAGCCAATTCTTCCTGCGTTTCAACGGACATTGCTTCCGAAATGTCACGATGCTTTTCAAAACAGTAAACGCAGTTATAATTGCACCCGAGACCGGGCGCAATCGTCAGGTGAAGAACCTTCTGGTTGGGGGAGAGTATGGAAATCTTTTCTTCTTTGAGAACCTGATTTAATTCGTTCAGACCGCAGGGAACGATGCAGCGGTTTTTCTTGAGGACGTCAAAATAAAATTCCCCGGAGTGATCGCAGCCGTCAAAGGAACGAACAAAAGAAAGGGCGTCCTCGTCCATATTAAGAAGGGCGTCGGAGAAAGTGTTCCAAAGATAGGTGTGTTCGCCGCGGGTGAAAAGATTATTATATTCTGATAGTTTATATTTCATGATCGCACACTTTCATAAGAATTGCCATTTTATCTTAAGAACAAACGAATCTCCGTGTGAGGTAAAGGCATTTTTGCCGTCGAACACGGGGATTTGTTTGTTCTCAAGGAAGGATGATGAAAATTGATCGTTACCATTCACGGATTTATCTAAGACGAAAGGCAATCGGTTAGTTCGTGAATGGTAACAATTGATCTCCGCTACACTTTGGTATTGTCTTGACAATGCGTCTTGACATTTAGTATAATACAATTGTTGTTTTTGAACAACGATTAGTTTTTTATGTACTATATGAAAGGAGAAAAGCAAAATGGTTGATAAGATTAAGGAAGAATTAGAGGCGGCAGCATCTGACGAAGCGAAGAAGGAAATTATCGATAAATACAGCAAGGAACTTTCCCAGGAAGAGTTGGAAGGATTCTGCGGCAAGAAGCTTACCAAGGAGAACATGGAGATGATTTCCGCAGGCGGAAGCGCAAGCGCGTTTTATTGCTGCGCATGGCAGTAAGAGGCGAATCGTCCTGCATCCTTAACGGATGATCGTATCGAAGCAGGAATAAGCCAAAAGCCATATATGAAAATGGCATAAAAGCAGTCTTTTACGTAGGGAGAGAATACTACATAAAAGGCTGCTTTTTTTCGAAAGCGTTACGTGATATTTTCCTTCCTCATAAGGGATCGGAGTTTTTTGGTCGGCAGGCTGTCCAATACCGTCGCAAGAAGCGCCTTGAAGATCTCCGCCCTTTCTTCCGCATCCTGCGCCGTCTTCATCCTTGCAAACTGAACCGACATCGGTCGGAACACCTCATCCTTTTCTTTTACCCTGTTCAGGAAATCGGCAACATTTTCCGCCTGCATCTTTTTTGTCCATCCAATATAACCTTCGATTCCGACAGGTTTGGAAAACACATCGATAAACAGGTCTACAGCAGCATTCTTCATGCCAAATACCATATTCTCCATTTCACTATCCGAGATGGCGGCGGGCACATGCAGATCCGACGGTACATCGCTTTCCTGGATATCGGTCGCAGGTTCCGCTTCGGGAAGGGCGATATGGTTCGCGTCCAAAAACTTTTTGACCGCTTCAGCATCGTTGAAATCCACGCCGCCGAACACGTCAT
>CAJOQZ010000293.1 GCA_905236585.1 uncultured Lachnospiraceae bacterium | reverse complement strand
GGTTCCGCGTCTTCGGATTCCGTGCTTTCAAGTGCCGCGTTTTCGTCTTCCTCAAGTTCCTTAAGTTTATCTTGCGCCATATTATGGAGCATGATCGCCCGCATGATGCGCCCTTGGTCTTCGCCCGAAAACATCCCGATCGCCTGATTGATCCCGCTGATGCTGTCCGAGTGGAAAAGCAGACTGCCGCCGCCCTCCAAAGACACGCGGATGCATTTTTCGGGATGCGTACAGTCGCCTAATTCCAAGGCTCCGGTTTTATAATTGCAGTTGAAGATCACCCCGTTGTATTCCACCATGCCGTTTTTGGCAGAAGCAAAATACTTATTCTTTAATTCTCCCTGCCGGAATGCATATACGTTCCTTCCGCCCTTCGCACTTTGCGCTTTTTCCAAACAGTCTGCAAACGAAACGGCGGGCTGGAAAAAGGAAGCGTTCTTCCCGTTGTGCGCATGTTCCGTTCCCCTGCTTTCGATTGCCGCGATATTCATAGCCGCCTCCTTTACGTCAAATCCCCTGCTGCAAGCATGTCCATTTCCCTCATTGTTCGCGGAAATGAACGCATAAAAATAGCATCTGAAATCAATGTTCATTCCATTGAACCCAGCCGCTATCCTTAGCCTTTGCATGTCGCCTTTGATAAATCTATCGGCTATTGCTTCGCCCGCGATAACCCGCATGTCATGAATGGTCGTAAAATTGTTGTGAATGGTTAGTTACCTATGGAAATCAATTTTCAGCCAATCTATCCTTGGGAACAAACAAATCTTAAGTGTTCGACGGCAAGAATGCCTTAACCTCACACTTAAGATTGTTTGTTCTCAATAAAAAACTTGATTTCTGCGTTAGTTCCCTAAGCACTTCCATTCTATTTTTTTACCCTCTTAAAATACGTCCGTCCATACTTCCCGTACACCCGCTCGTATTTGTATACGCCTCCGCCGTTTTCTGCTTTTTCCTCCTCATAGGCGGCAATCTCCGCCTCTATCCGGGACAACGGCGCAGGAAAGTCCAACTGCTTTTCGATCTCCTCCGCCGACATTCCGATATCATGCAGATGCCGGATTGCCCGCCCACAGGCGGCGTCAAATGCGAAGTTCTCCAACGCGTTTTTGAACTCCTTATTCATTTTCCTTCTCTCCCGATGCACCATGCCGCATATAAAGGAACCGCCCGCAGCCCGTCCGTCTCACCGAAGTTCAATTCCGATAAACGGAGCGCATACGGCGGATTGTTTTTTTCGCGGTAATTCTTCAAACTTGTCGATCGCTTATTCCTGCCGGACTTAATCTCAACCGGCACAATGCCATCTTCAAGGTCTAATATAAGGTCAATCTCCATGCTTTCGGATGGCTTGTAATAGTATAGTTCCCTGTCAGACGACACCAACTGCTGCACCACATAATTCTCGGTAACCGCGCCTTTATAAATGTTATGTGTATCCGTCTGCATATCCCGCATTTTTAAGCCCGCCGCATGACGTAATATCCCCACATCCGACAGATATATTTTCCGGCTGTCCGCATCCATGTACCCCTTTAGCGGCGGCTGTGGCAAAGTCAGTTTGCAAACGGCATATACAAGTCCCGATGCCGCAAGCCAGTCAAGCGCACCCGCAAAGTCCCGCTTGTTCGCGTACTGCCGGATCTCTTTGTATTTGAACTTGGGATTCTCCTTTGCTAGTTGACGCGGAACCGACGCATATACTTCGGTAATCTTCACGCCCTCCGCCGGGCTTTGCGTATATCTTGTCATATCCGCCAAATACGCGGTTTGCAGATTGTCATACAACGTATCATCCATTTCCGTTGTATTCTTATTCTGCTCGATATACTCCGCTGCCATTTCCGGCATTCCGCCGACAAAAAGATAATCGTGATACAGCCGCAGTGCTTTCTCATGTACTCCCTGCGGCAAAGCCTGTCGTGATAAAAATGCCGCGGCAATTCCGTCGCGCAGAGGCTCCTCCCCGCACGCCAACAGAAATTCCTCAAAATCCAACGGATACATGTGGCTGATCTGCACTTTTCCCACCGGAAACGAGTTCTCAAAACGTGCTATTTTCACCCCCAAAAGGCTTCCCGCTCCGATAATGCGGTATTCTTTTTTTGCCTCACAAAAATACTTTAAGGATGTGACCGCCCGCTCGCTCTGCTGTATCTCGTCAATGAATATCGTACAGTCTTCTGTAATCCTTCTTCCCGCTAACTGCTCGATATTGCGTAGTATCGTTTCCGCATCAAGATTGCCCTCAAATACAGATATGTACTCCTTCTGTTTTTCAAGGTTGATCGTCAGATAATCCTTATATGTCTCTCTGCAAAATTGCTCAATCAAATATGTCTTGCCGACCTGTCTTGCTCCGACCACCAGCAAAGGCTTTCTTTTTTTCTTCTGATCCCAGTTCCTCAGCGTTTGATAAAAACGACGGTACATGAAGCGCCTCCTGTCTCGATTTCATTTGTTCTTCCAACTTAGGATATAATCCATGTGTAACGCACGCAGCGTTGAACGCTTCGTGATGTTCTGAACAGCTGCCTTAGGATACTCTCATTATACCGCCCCGCATTCGCCCTTTCAATCCTTGTTTGCGATTTTCTTGAACTATTTCAACTTTTTTACGTATTTTTTTTGAATTAATTCAACTTTTTTTCGTATTTTTCTTGAATCATTTCAACTTTTTCGCATTTTCCTATCTCGTCAACGCCTGCGTCCAGTAACTCTGATTGTAAATATCCGTCAGTTTGTATAAAATTTTTACCGCCCCGTCACCGACATCCACATTGGAGATTACCATCTGATCCGTTACCTTCATCGGATCGCCGAGGTAATAACTGTCCTCATAAGCGCCGTCATAAGTATAGTGATCGCATAAAAACTCCAGCGTATCACCTACCTCCAATTCCGTCATGCTCTTCGCAACCGTCTCGATTCCGTCTTCCTTGTAGTCATAGATCGCGCCCGCGATATATCCCTGCGGCGTCTCGCTGTCGAACACTAACAGAAGATTGACGCGCTCCCCATTCAAAAACGCCGGCACCCGTCCGGTAATCGTATAGGCATCGCCGTCCTCTGTTGTATCCAAGTGGTAATACGCCACCGGCTGTCCGTTGATCGCAATCCATGTCCGGTCGCTGCCCGCCAGCAGCTGCCCATATTCATCAAACTCGAATACATTGTCAAGTCCTAAGTTGATATAGCCGTCGCCGTCATCATAGAACATATTCAGTTCGATGTCCTGCACCTGCTCCCAAGCATCCTCCGGCAAATACAAAATCTCTCCGCCGCTCGCGCCGTCCGCATCTTCCACCGACCAGACCAGATCCGCCGGGTCAAGCGCGCCTGCCGGAAGATCCCGCGGCGAGAGGTTGAGTCCTCCGAGCAGCAGATTGAATACCGCTTCGATATCCTCTGAACTCATCCCGCCCTGCCCGGATGCGGGCGTCGACGTCTGACCGGACGCCTGCTGCCCCGCAAACGCTTTGATGCAGTCCGCATAGGACGCATCCATTCCGATATCTTCATAGGCATCCGCCGCCTTATCCACATAGGACGTCCGCTTGAACGGAAAATAAATCGAAACGCCGTTCGCATTCGTCATATTTGATGATGTGCGGTTGTACTTTACCGCCTCCGAAAGCGCATCGGAAAGCACCTGTCCTTCCTCGGAGCCTAACTTCCCCGCCAAATCAACAAGATCCACCTGATCGATCTGGGAGCTCTGCGCAAATTCCCTTGTCTGGTAGCGTGCGTCCGCAACCGTCTTATATCCTTTTTCTTCTTTTAACGTCGAACTGATATCCGTGGAAAAAGCGCTTAATTTGTCCGGTATCGTATGCGAAAACTCCGCCAGATCGATCAACGACAGCGTCGTCTTCTGCCCCCGTACAACGCTTGCGCACGCGCTCGTAAAATCATCAATGATGTTCTTGCCGATTTCAAGCGTCGGCATCGACGTATTCTTCGACAACTTTGTCAGCCAGTTCGTATAATACCAGCCGATGCCCGGCTCCGTTTCTTCCGAGGCGATCAGATAATCGCTGTATTTATCCAGCATCAGCGCCGTCTCCGCCGTCGCCATCAGACACGCGTCAAAACCGACGAAATCAAATTTCACGCCGCCGTCGGAAAGCGCTTTATTGATCCCCGAAAGGTTCATGGAACCCGCCTTCGCGTTCTTCTCATCATAACCGAAGCCGCTGACCGAGCCGCCGCCGTGATCCCAAAGGATCAGGTCATAGCGGTTCGCCGGGTATTCTTTCGCGCACCATTTGATATATGCAGATAGCGTATCCGGCGCAACCATTGATTTCGCGCCGTCATCCTTTACCAGACATTTCAATCCGCCGTTCTCCACCTTATAGATCTGATTCGCCGTCGATGAAATGCTCGAATTTTTCCACTGCTTGCAGCCGCCTGTATAGATCAGAAGATTCACCTTGTCGGAAATCGTCGCCGCCGCCATCTCCTTGATGTCGTTCGTCGCCATGCCGCTTTTCGACTCAAGATCCGTTCCGCACATATAGACCATGATCGTAACCACATCCTGCCCGTCGCCGGAAACTGCGGTATATTTCTCCCTCGACCCCTGTGCCACGTTCGTATTCAGTTTTGCGGTTGAAGGAACAGAAGTCAAATCCGTCTCGCCTTGCGTCTGCGTCCCCGAAAGGTCGTTTAACGTCCCCGTGCTTCCGCCTGAGAGGAAGAAAAAAACGACTGCAATAATGATTGCCGGAATGGAAAGTCCGCCGCCGACCTTAGCCGCACGCGACATCCCTCCGCCGGAACTGCCTTTGCCTCCTCCGGTCGACCCGACCGGTCCCGTGCCTAAGCCTTCTCCTCTTCTGTGAACTCCCTTGCTGTCATTGGTTACAAACTTTTCCCGACTGTGCGGTCTTTTCCTATCCGCCATAATTGCTCCTTCTTTTTTTATCTTACTTGTTCTAAAACGGAAACTACATTACACTATTGAACGCATTTTTTACTGCATCTATTTTACGAAGCGTCTGCCTTATGCGTTCATATCATTTTCGCAGACACTCTGTTTCTCTTAAAAAAAGCGGCAGGTGGCTGAAAATAAACAGTTCCCTTCCCTTGATAAAATCATCAAGCAGCCGCGGCTGTTCTTCTAAGGGTACAATGCAGTCATCCACATCCCACAGCCATACGTCCGCTTCCTCCGGCAATCCGATTGCGGATACGTTCTCATGCAGGAATCCCTGGCACAGATATACCAGCGTATTTTCCGTCATGCCGCGGGCATCCGCATCACGTCGTCCTACGGCTTCTTTTGCATCCTTTTTCCACTTATTCGCGTCAGAAAAAGCCGAAAACGTAATATCCCCCGCTTTGAACCGCTCCGCCGTCCTTTTGATATGTTCCGTCAATTCCAGATACCCGTTTTGAATGATCGTAATGACTCTGTGCGATGAGAAAAAGTCCTCGTAATGCTTTTCGGGCAGGTCGATCGGAAAAATCCTCCCCTCTCCCGCTTTTCCTACAATCCCATGAACGGCGTCGTCGTATGCCGCCATGACCGTATTCGCCTTGTTATAGACATCGTTATACCAGCCGACGAACTGCGTCTCATAAACGGAAGATAAGAACTGCATCGCCATGTCGATATATTTTTCTTCCGGCGTATACTTGATAAAAAAGGAAATCCAGTTCCGCCAAGCGTAATAAGTAGGGAATGTATTGACGTCTTCCTTCTTCGCGCCCATGGCATGATACGCCTTCGACGCACCGACGCTTGCCACCTTAAGCCCCATCCGGTTGCACAATAGGCACCATTCCGTATCATCCCAGTACAGGAAATTCTCCTCTGGTAAAAAGCCAATCCGATCCACCGTCTTACGCCGCACTAAAAGCGAACACGCCGGAACGCCGTCCGTATACACGTAGGGCGGCATCGTACCGTCCTCGAACCGGTTCAGATCATCGACCTCCGTGCAGTAGTAGTCAAAATCAATCCGTTGTCCGAAGTTTTGCACGTAATCCGGCTTCTCCAGATGATAGATTTTCGACGCCGCCATCCCGCACTCGTTATGATCTTCCAAAAAACGCACCAGTTCGCCGACGGCATCCTTATCCAGCATGGCATCGTTATCCACACACATCAGATAGGGAAACCCCTTCGCATACGCCGCTCTAAGACCCGTGTTAAAACCACCCGAACCGCCTAAATTCTCGGCATTGCAAAGCAATGTCAGCCGACCGCCGTATGCTTCCCTAATCGCCTCTGCGGAGCCGTCGGTTGACGCGTTATCCACAACGAAAAGTTCATAATCTGTATAACTTTGCTCTAAAATATGCGCAATGCAGGAAAGCGCCATATCCCGTTTATTATAGTTGCAGACGACAATCCCGACGGATTTCACGGCTATCCCTCCATTTCTACGACGAAAAAACGGTTATCCGACAACGTCGAGCATGTCGTACATTCCCGCCGGTTTGCCGGTTAAAAACTTCGCCGCCGCAAGAGCGCCTTTGCCGAAGACCGCCCTCGACGTCGCCTGATGGGAAAACGTAACAACCTCGTCCGTCCCGGCGAATATCACCTCATGCTGCCCGACGATATTCCCTCCGCGGACAGCCGAAATGCCGATCTCCTTCGCATCCCGCGCCTGTCGTCTGCCGCTGCGGTCATACACATAGGAATATTCCTGCCCTAACGCATCATTCATTGCATCCGCGAGCGCAAGCGCCGTTCCGCTCGGCGCATCTAATTTCCGGTTGTGATGCCGCTCAACGATCTCCATGTCAAATCCCGCCGGAGCGAACACTTCCGCCGCCTTTTTCACCATGGACAGCAGGGCGTTGACTCCGAGCGACATATTTGCCGAACGCAAAACCGCGACTTTTGCGGACAGCGCCCGTACGCTTTCCAACTGCTCCTCGGAAAGCCCCGTCGTACATAAGACCACCGGCAAAGACCGCTTTTCGCAAAACGCCAGCAGACCATCCACCGCTTTCGCAACGGAAAAATCCACGACAACATCCGCGTCCTCCATACACGCGTCCATGTCCGTAAAAATAGGAAATCCATGCGTTCCGTCGTCTGCAATATCGATTCCCGCGACGATCGCGACGCCCTCATCCTGCGCCGCCTGTTCTTCTACCACGCGTCCCATGTAGCCGTTCGCCCCGTGTAAAATGATCCTCGTCATACCGTTTCCTCCTCGTATGCTCTATAACATAATCACAAATAGAATAGCACAATTAACGGGATTTTCCTACTAAAAATGATTGGTAACGGTGTCAAAAGTACCTTTTCCACTATTTTGATTTACGGAGTGCTTCGCTGCTCACCCCTCCAAATACTCCATGTAATCGCTTTCGCAGGAAAAAAGCATATATCTCCCCTCTACATAACCCATGTAACCGTCGCTCGTATAATATCCTTTCATGCTGTACCTCCGCAAAAATCTTTGTAATTCTTGGTGACGATTACATCATATCAGGAATATTGTCCCATAAACCGGTCTTAATCAAAAAAACCTCTCTCGTTTTTTTCGAGAGAGGCTTTGCTCCTTAAAATGAATTATAATACCATTTATTCTGGCAAAGGGGAATTATTACAACCGCGTTTTTTTGACAATAAAAATAACTGCCATTTCACTCCGCCTTCATTTTTTTAAGTTCCGAATACGCCAGCGGCACGGATAATAACAACGCAAGCACATCCGCGACCGCCTGCGTGATCTCCACGCCGAATATGCCAAGCGTCTGCGGCAGGATCAGAATCAGCGGTACGAAGAAGATCCCGTTGCGCGCCGAAGCCGTAATCGATGCCTTAATGCCCGCGCCGATGGACTGCAGCATCATATTCGTCATAACGGTGGTTCCCATCAGAGGAAGCGCCAACGCCTGATAGCGAAGCGCAACCGTTCCGACGGCGATAACGTCCGCATCATCCCTGAACCATGCGATAATCTGCGGCGCAAATGCAAAGCAGCAGAAAGCGCCGATGCACAGGAAGATCGTTCCGTATTTGACGCAGAAAAAATAGCCCTCGCGGACGCGGCTTTTCAGATTCGCTCCGTAATTAAACGAGCAGACTGGCTGATAGCCCTGTCCAAAGCCGATGAGCGCCGAGGCAACAAGCATCATCACCCTTGTAACGACGGACATTCCCGCGATGGCGGCATCGCCTCCCAAATTCCCTGCTGCAGTGTTCAAAAGCAGCGTGGCGACAGCGGCAAGCCCCTGCCGGAATAAAGACGGCGCGCCGCCGTTGATGATCTCTTTTACATAGTGGGCGTTAATATGGATGTTGGAAAAGCGGATGCGGATGTTTTCCCCCTTGCGGCTTCCGATCCAAAGCACGCAGAAACTGACGAACTGTCCGGCAACCGTCGCAATCGCGGCGCCGCTTACCCCCATGTGAAAACACAGGATCAAAAGCGGGTCCAAGCCAACATTGATGACCGCGCCGCACATCAGACCGACCATGGCGTAGGTCGCGCTCCCCTGAAACCGAAGCTGGTTGTTGATGACAAACTGTCCGGTCATGAACGGCGCACCGATTAAAATGATCCGCATATAGTCCATGGTATCCTGCATCGTCGTAGGAGTCGCGCCGATCAACTGCGCTATGGGGCGGATAAAACAGATTCCGACGACCGCGACGGAAAGCCCGATCAGCATGGACAGCGCAAAACCGGTCGACGCCATCTCATTCGCCTCTTTGATATCCCCCGCGCCGAGCCGCCGGGACAGATAGTTGCCCGAACCGTGTCCGCAGAAAAAACCAAGTGCCTGAATAATCGCCATGACGGAAAAAACCAGCCCGACTGCCGCCGTCGCCTGTGTCGAAATTCTGCCGACAAAATAGGTGTCCGCGGTATTGTAGAACCCGGTTACAAGCATACTGATTATGGTCGGAACCGATAATTTTGTGATGAGTTTCGGCACCGGCATCATCGTCATCATTTCATATCTGTCCACGATTATCTCCTATGCAACAAGCGCATCGTCATATAATTCATTCTGCCGGTACTCGGCGACAAGTTCCTCGATCGACCGTTTCGGAATGACATCGGCAAACTCCTCGCTGTAAAATGCGTGTTCATGAAGACGGCTGATTACAACCCATTCCGGCACATTTGCCTGATAGATCAGATGATCAACTAAACTATGAAAAAAAGACCGATCTTTATCGGCGCCGCCTTCTTCCCTGTACATCTGCGTTAGAATATAGACTTTTTGGATGTATTTTGCCGGCATCAGACAATAGCGTGCCGCAATGGACATGATCATCCAGTCCTCATCCGAAAAACAGTACACGCCGTCAACGATCTCCGGCTGCACTCTGCCGCCGCAGACGCCGACATAATACGCGACAACCGCCAGACACCGCCGGTAATGAAGGGCGCCGGTCGGGCGTTTGTCGTTG
>CAJOQZ010000292.1 GCA_905236585.1 uncultured Lachnospiraceae bacterium | reverse complement strand
GACGGCGGCAACGACGACGGCAACGACAGCAACGACGGCGGACGCGGAATACTATCCGGTATACAACGGAACGAGCGGGAGCATCATCACGGCATTAAAGGCATGCGGCGAGACGGACACGTCCAAGAGCCACCGCGCAAAGATCGCCGAGGCGAACGGCATCACCGGCTACACCGGAACGCTTACGCAGAATACAAACCTGCTGAAACTCTTAAAGAGCGGCAAGTTGAAGAAGGCGTAAAACGTTGACAAATCGGATAGAACCTACATAGAAAAAGTAGAACAATTATAATCCCCGGAAGAACATCCTTCCGGGGATTTTTCGCATTTCCGGCATCCGTCGTTATGCGTTGCCTAAAAATTTCAAGAACTGTCTAAATTTGATGGTAAGGCTGTCGATAATATGCTATGATAAAGAAAAATAAAAGGGGTGATTTTGGCTGAACGAGGAATCTGAACTGCCGGATCTTGAACAGAATAAAAGAGACCATAAGGTTGAGATTACTGACATTGCAATCTCCAAAGTGCCATATGTGAAATACAGGTCTATACCAGAGTCGCATTATGGCGTATTGCAGGAACTGGCAAGGGAAGTCCTGCGAGTATCAAGGGATGAGAATGACTGCAATGAGGTGGCGATAACCTATGACCTTGACAGCCCGGAACTGGCAGTAAAGGGCGGCAAGTTTATTGCCGTAGAAAGGTACGGAACATGCGGTTGATCCATTGGCTGATACGGATGCAAACCACATATATGTGTCAGCAAGAGGGTGTGTGGTTGTAATAACACATAATCATCCGGGACTCTCAAAGATATCTTTGGAAGATGCATTTTATTTGTTGATTCACGAAGCAATTAAGATGATTGTAGCAGTAACAAACAGGGGAAGTATCAGTTATTTGGTAAAGACGGACAGTTATGACCATTTGGAATCCAGAAAACTGCTTCGAGAAGCAATCAAGCGGGATAAGGATGCCAAGAGCCTAAAGCAGAAACGGGATGCCTGTAGTTATTTTCTAAACAACTGTTTCAGGACGGGGCTTATCTTTGAGGATTACTAAGGGGTGATGATTATGGTTGGGAACAGATTTATATTAAGCGAAGAGCCAAACGCGCTGGATGGTGCGTTAGAATGGCTTGATGCGGAGATAGAAAAAGAAGAAGAGAACAACCGTTTATCCAGACAGGTGGAGGATCATATCCGCCCGCTTGTGCTTGAAATTGCAAGGGATAGCGGACTGCTTGCGCAATAAGGGATGACGAACATTAACCGAAGTCGATTTCGGCGAATTGGATTTCGGTGAACGACACCGGCTACACCGGAACGCTTACGCAGAATACGAACGGCAGCAGATGATACGCACATCCCCGGAAGAACATCCTTCCGGGGATTTTTCGCATTTCCAGCATCCGGCGATATACATTTGATCTTATATTTCAGATAAAAGACTTGCTATGAGCATTTTGTCCGTGCTATACTTTTTATGAAAAAAATGCGGATTGCCGCAAAAATTTCATGGAGAGGGATGCTATGGAGTATGCAAGAAAACAGTATATGGATCAACTGATTCGAAAAAAGGACAATGGGAGAATCAAGATCATTACCGGGCTTCGGCGGAGCGGAAAGTCCTACCTTTTGTTTGTTCTCTATCGGCAGTATCTCTTGGATGCGGGCGTTGCAGAAGACCAGATGGTTGGGATTGCGCTGGATGAAATCCAAAATGCAAAATATCGTAATCCATTCGAACTCGAAAATCCGCAAGCAGTTGGAGGTTGACTTTGTAGTGAACCGGGGCAGTGAGCGATATTATATTCAGTCCGCATTGTCCGTTGCCGATATGGATAAAAGGGAACAGGAAATTGCGGCGCTGATTAGAATACCGGATTCTTTTAAGAAAATAGTGGTTGTCAGGGATTACATAATGCCATGGTAGGATGAGCATGGAATCCAGTATATCGGAATAGAAGACTTCCTTTTTGATGAGGGTTTGATTTTTAGATGAGGTCGCATTTTTTGCATCCGCCGGTATGCGTTGCCTAAATTTGAAAAAATGTATACTGGTATTAAAAAGAGACTTGCGGATAGCAAACAAAAACAAGAGAAGAGTTATCCATGACTGTGCCTGATAACGCAAAACAAGTTTACGAGACAAAGGAACAACGGCTGGATGAGGCAAAAAAAGAACTTATCATGGTGGGAAATGTCGCGGCGGAGATATATCAATCCCGTATGAATGAGCCGAATGAAGCACAGTTGATCCGCAATTTTTATTACAGCGTATATCATGTGATTAAGGGGATATCGGTGCTTGATACTGCCCCGCTACGGAAAACGGACACAAATAAATCGCAAAAAATCAAATCCCCGGAAGAACCATCTCCCGGGGATTTACCTACCCTGACAACACTTCTTGCTATTTTGCCCCATCCGCAATCAGTTTCTCGATGGTTGCGATCCTGACGCATACGGTAAAGATGTTGGTCGCCTGTTCAAGTGCCTCTAACGTCGGGAAGGACGGCGCAATGCGGATCATGGAGTCGTGTGGGTCCTTGTGGTAGGGGAACGGCGCCCCTGCGTCGGTCATAACGACTCCCG
>CAJOQZ010000291.1 GCA_905236585.1 uncultured Lachnospiraceae bacterium | reverse complement strand
CTATGAAGACTTGGAGGTACATCCGTCCGCCATGTTTTCCATGGATTTTCGTGTGGGGACGGCGGATACGTCCGAAGGACGGCAGATCATTTCGCGTCTCAACGAGGGGATTGCCGCTCTGCCGGATACCAAGAGAAATGCAATTATCTTAGACTATACTTCCAGAAGGCTGTATCGCTATGATCTGTTTGACTATCTGTATCAGTTTCGTATCGTGCTTGTTGCGTTTCTTGTGATCATCGCGCTTCAACTATGGAGCAACCGAAAACTGAAAAAAGCAAGAAAAGAGGCGGAGGAAGCGTCCAAGGCAAAAACCATGTTTTTAGCGAATATGTCGCATGAGATCCGAACGCCGATCAACAGCATCATGGGGATGGGGGAACTGATCTCGCGGGAAACGAAGGACAGCCGCGTCCTGCAGCACGCGTTTTCCATCAACAGTTCCGCTAATTCCCTGCTCTGCCTGATTAACGACATCCTTGATTTTTCCCGCATGGAAGCGGGGAAGTTAAAACTGCGGCATGACGTCTACCACCTGTCCACACTGCTTACGGATGTGAATATGATGATTAAGGAACGCGCCGAGAGCAAGGGGCTTTTATACGACGTGAAGATTGACGAGAATCTGCCGGAAAAACTCATCGGCGACGAAACGCGCTTAAAGCAGGTCATCATCAATCTTTTGACAAACGGCGTGAAATATACGCATAGCGGTTACGTGCATCTGATTATTGAAGAGGCGGCGGCGGGGGAGACGGACGTCGATCTGAAAGTGACCGTCAAAGATACCGGGATCGGCTTGAAGCAGGAGGATATTGACCGGCTGTTTAAGGCATTCGAGAGACTCGATGAGGATAAGAACCGTACGGTAGAGGGGACGGGGCTTGGCATGAGCATCGTAAAGCAGATCCTTGACGCCATGGACAGCCGCCTTGCGATAGACAGCGAATACGGAAAAGGCAGCGCGTTTTCCTTTGTCGTCAATCAGAAGGTGGCAAGCTGGGAGCCGATTGGAAGATATGAATATTCGGCGGAGCGGGTTGCCTTAAAGCATAGCGAATATCGTCCGGGGTTCGTCGCGCCGGAGGCGAAGATCCTTTATGTGGACGATACCGAAATGAACCTTGTGGTTTTGACCGGTCTGCTTGAACAGACCAAGGCGCAGATCGATACGGCGGCAAGCGGCGTACAGGCGCTGGATATCATGAAAAAAACGAAATACGACGTGCTGCTTATCGACCACCGGATGCCGGGGATGGACGGCGTGGAACTGCTTGCCGCGATTAAAAATGATCCGGACAACCCAAACCGCGAAAGTCCATGCATTGCCCTGACCGCGAACGTGGTGGAGGGGGAAAGGGACATCTGCATTGCGGCGGGGTTTGATGATTATCTGGAAAAGCCGGTCAATTCCAAAACCTTAGAGACGATGCTGATGAAGTATCTGCCGAAGGAAAAACTGTCGGATCAGCCGCTTGTTGAACCGGAGGAAAAGGAGGGACAGGAGGCGGATGCGGATAATTTGCTTTTTGAACTGGAGAAAAAAGGCTATATTGATGTAAACGAGGGGATCGAGTACGCCGGAACCTATGACCTTTTCCTTAAGACGCTTGTTTTCTTCCGGGACTCCATCGACAATAAGGCGGACGAGATCGAGGGCTTCTATAAGGCGGATAATCTTACGGACTATACGACGAAAGTCCATGCCCTAAAAAGCACGTCGAAGATCATCGGCGCGAAGGAATTGTCCGAAAGCGCGAGACGATTGGAAAAAGCAGGAAAGGAAAGCGATAGGGACTATATCAAAGCGCACCATGAGCCGACGCTGGCGCTTTACCGCAGATATAAGGAACTGCTTTCGGATGTAAAGGAGTAAAAAGGCATGCAAAAGAAAGGAAAACCCAATGGATTATAAGAAAAAAGTAACCTATGACGCCTCCGGTTTTGTCGTGTTGGCAGATCATGTGCCGGGGATCGTGCAGGAGATCCGTTATTATTCTACATATAATTTTATCGGAGATCGAATTGATGGCTATGAGGAGCCGTGCGCTCTTTTGACAAAAGAGGCGGCGCGAGCCTTAAAGGCGGTCAGCAACGAGATGATCGTACAGGGATACCGGCTGAAAGTGTTCGACGCCTACCGACCGGAAAGCGCGGTAAAGCATTTCGTGTTATGGGGGATCGAAGACCTGGACCTTCGGATGAAGCCGTATTTTTATCCAGACTTGGAAAAAACGGAACTGTTTGAAAAGGGATATATCGCAAGCCAGTCGAGCCACAGCAGGGGAAGTACGGTAGACCTTACGCTTCTTGATATGAAGACGGGAAAAGAAGTGGATATGGGAAGCCCCTTCGATCTGTTTTCCGAGGTGTCCCACCCGGATTACAGAGGAATTACCGAGGAGCAGTACGAGAACCGGATGCGACTGCAGAATGTGATGGTACGCAACGGATTTGAGCCGATCGATTGCGAGTGGTGGCATTTTACATTAAAAGATGAGCCGTACCCGGATACCTATTTTGCATTTCCGGTTTCTGAGGGATATCTGTAAAATATGTGGATTTTCTTCATGGATTTGTGGTATAATTCGCATTAGTTGCATTACAATCAGTTAATACAAAAAAGGGGAATAACCATGACAAAAACAGAAGCGTTACAGAAAATGGAGGCAATCGGACAGG
>CAJOQZ010000290.1 GCA_905236585.1 uncultured Lachnospiraceae bacterium | reverse complement strand
GATAATACGGAAAATACTGCGTTCCCGGATTCGGCTTAATGCCGAATGCCTGTGTGAAATGGTAAATGCCGACCGGCGTCCTCTTGTCTCCGTAGACCGTTTTCCCGAGGCCGTTCGCTCCGATATACCCGTTGCAGGAAAACACCGGATACCAACTGCCGCTCGCGTCCCTGTTATGCAGGGAAATATATGCCGTCGTTCCGGTCGCCGAAACAATGCACAACTGGTTCGCCGTCTGCGCCGCGGAGAGTTTTGATACGTCAAGCTGCGTGATCGTATTCTCCGTCTTAGCGATCGTCACAACATCCTGCGCAGCGACGGGAAGAACCAGCACCGAAGACAGCAGCATCGCCGCGCTAAGCGCCAGCGCCGACAGACGCGCAAAGCGTGCGCTTCTTTTTTTCTTTGAAATAACAGATTTTTGCTTCATGTGATTTTGTCTCCTTTACACTTTATCTCCCGGAAAGCAGGAGGTTTAATGCATCCTGTGCGTACATCTGCGTAATCCCTTCCGGATCGGAAAGTCCTGTGCCGGATGATACGTCCCACGAGAATTTCCCGACCGTCACCAGATAGTCCGACGGATAGTACAACATCGTCTGATAAACGCTGTACCAGTACGGATTAAAGTTCCGCATATAATAATCCGCCAGTTGATACGCCTGACAACCGGTATCCATTCCAAGCGCCGACACCTGCACGCCGCCGCCGGGGAGTCCCGCCCGACTTGGAGACGGCGTCGAATGCGCGATCAGCACGCTGCCGTCCGGACATGTTCCAAGCGAAATCCATACGTGCCCGTTCATGCTGACAACATCGCCCGGCCGCAGGAAAACCGTCTCATCCATCGGCGCGGTATATGTGCCCCATCCTTTTGCCGCAAGGGTACGCGCTGTGGCTGTGGAATGCATGGCGTAAGTGTTGTTGCCGGTCTGTGTTTCAAAGGTGTTATACAGCGTCCAGCCGACATATCCCGAACAGTCAAGCCCCGCGAAGAAGAACTGGTTAAAGCCGCCGAACGGATAGTAACTTTGCGTTGCGTCCATGTTCTTATACGTGTAGTTCCGATAATGGTCATTGAAGAACACAACCCAGTCGTTGCAGATTCCGATGGTACGGGAATATCCGCCGCCGCCGCTATCCTGCCAGTTCCAGCCGCCGCCGAAGACGTACAGCGTCGTTCCCACCGGCATCAGGGCAGTTGCCAGAAAATTTTTCACCGTTCTTACGCCCGGCGTTCCGACAACCGCACGTCCCTGCATGGCGCCGATGGGCGTATTGATCTCGGTGGCGGAAGTGACAACGCCGTCCGTCGCCGTAAACTGATAGGTATATCCTTTTTTTAGCATGTTCTGCAGCCGGTATCTGCCGTCGGGGTTCGCCAGCCGGAACAACGTTTCCGTTCCGTTAATATTAAAGCAGTACCAAAAGTTGCTCTCATTGGATTTTACCGCTTCCGCTGTGCCGTAGTTATATACGCCCCGGTAATTGCCGATATAGGTAAGCGTCTCTCCCTCGGCGTGCACGTCCCCTGCCCCTGCAATCGCACAGGCAAGCGTTAAGACCACGCACAAAAGAAACGCGGTAATTTTCTTTTTCAATCGCTTCATGATGGGTTCCTTTCTGTTATAAGTTCGGATGATAGTCACTTGATGACAGAGTGTCGTGATATGTATTCTAACATATTATGCTTGTTTTGACGATCAAAAAATTCATAATCACGGAAATCAATTTTCATCCTTTTCTTGCCTTGGGAACAAACAAATCTTAAGTGTTCGACGGCAAGAATGCCTTAACCTCACACTTAAGAAGTGTTTGTTCTCAACATAAAAGTTGATTTCCGTGATTCATAATTTATATTACTTGAACAATCCGTAAAATCTGTCTATAATGGGTTACATGACTTTTGAAGCGTATACCAATCCTGATTTCGGAATCATAGAAAAACTGATCTTCTTTTTCGCGGCATTTGTCGGCGTTGCTCTTTGCATTGTCATCATTGTCGCAGGGGCGCACCGGAGCGCCAAAAAAACCTGCGGCAACGAAGCCGACCGCCGAAAAACATTTTTGGAACTATCTTACAACCGGGTGCAGCTGTTCTATGAAATGCTGATCTCCGGGACGTCGGTTCTGTCCTTTTCCTGCGCCTATGTGATCGCCAACCACCTCTATACGATACTTCTTTGGAAGGGGCAGACGGCAACGCAGGGCAGATTCAGCCAATGGATCGCTGCATGGGAAGGCGGAAAGGATTTTATCCTTCTGCTTTTGATCTGCTTATCCTGCATCTTAAACACGGTCCTTGACCGTCTGGTAATCCCCTTGAAGCACGTCACAAAAGAGGAAAAAGCCTCCATCCGTCTGCTGGCGATGTTCTATGTGATCGTAATCCTGTTGTTTTTGAACCGCATCGGCGACGAAAGCGAATACAATCCGGTGATGATGTATTATTTGGGGCTGATGGTCGGTCGGTTTGTCTATTTTGACGCGTCATTTGTCGATTTTTTGCATACGATAAAAAACGCAGGCGTAAACGCGTATCTGCTGCTTTTGGGACTGCTCCTTACGGCGGAACTTTGTTATATCGGATTTTCCGCTGAATTTCTGCTTCCGCGGAATTACTATATTGTCGGCGTATTTTACACGGATCTGTTTATGCTTGCCGTCATCTTCTTCTTTCATCATACCCGCATCTTAAAAATAATCCTTCCGAAACTTGCAGGCGAGGTACAAAAAAATGCCGGATAAACGCGTCACCATCGGAATTTGCGCACATGTCGACGCCGGAAAAACAACGCTGTCGGAAGCGCTTTTGTTTTCTTGCGGCGCGATCCGCCATTTCGGGAGAGTTGACCACGGCGATACGTTTCTGGATACGGATGCGATTGAAAAGAAGCGCGGGATTACCGTCTTTTCCAAACAGGCGGAGATTACCTACCGCGACCTTTCCATTACATTTATTGACACGCCCGGACACGCGGATTTTTCCGCCGAAACCGAACGCTCCCTTTTGGCGTTGGATTACGCGATCCTTGTGGTAAGCGCATCAGAGGGCGTCCAAAGCCACACCCGGACGCTGTTTTCCCTTCTTCGAACCTATCATATCCCTGCATTTATTGCGGTCAATAAAATCGACATCGCAAAATCGGACCGTCCGTCTATGATAAAGCATCTGCAAAAAGAACTATCCGCGGACTGTTTTGATTTTACGGACAGCGTTCCCTATGAGGATATCGCGACCGCAAACGAAGCCCTGCTGGATGCTTATATGGAAAAGGGGGAACTATCCGACGAGGCAGTCGCCGACGCGGTTCTTGCGAGGGAAATTTTTCCGGCCGTCTTCTTATCTGCGTTAAGGCAGGAAGGGGTGGAACGCATCTTGGAGGTTCTTAACCGGTTTGTAAAAACGCCGGCTTATCGACATGAGTTCGGGGCGCGTGTGTATAAGATCGCACGGGACGACAAGGGGCAGCGTCTGTCCTTTTTGAAAATCACAAGCGGTTCGCTTCGCATAAAAGATGAAATCCTGCCCTACGGCGCTTATCCCGATGAGGCGGAAAAAGTCAACGAACTCAGACGTTACTCCGGCGACAAATACGAAAGCATACCGGAAGTACACGCCGGTGAAACGGTCGCCGTCTGCGGCATCAGCAACAGTTTTCCAGGGCGCGGATACGGCATAGAAAAAGACGCCGCCCTGCCCCAGCTGCTGCCGGTGCTCTCCTACCGGGTGCTGCTTGCGCCGGAACAGGATGCGCACGTGCTCTACGCGGATTTTGCCGAACTTGCCGACGAAGATCCGCTGCTTTCGGTATCGTGGAACGAACGGTTAAAAGAAATCCGGCTGTCCGTCATGGGCAAGATCCAATTGGAGATCCTACGACAGAAAATGTTCGACCGCTTCGGCGAAACGATTGATTTTGACATCGGCAACATCGTCTATAAAGAAACCATCGCCGAGCCGACGCTCGGACACGGGCATTATGAACCGCTCAAACATTTTGCGGATGTGCTGATCCGGATGGAGCCGCTGCCGTTGGGAAGCGGGATTGAAGTTGCGACGGAAATGCCGACGGATCTGCTCCTGAAAAACTACCAGAACCAGATATTAAACCGCCTGTCCCGAAGACCGCTGTACGGGGTTCTTACGGACAGCGCGCTTACGGATGTACGGATCACTATTGTCGGAGGACGGGCGCACAAAAAACATACCGAGGGCGGCGACTTTAGACGGGCAACCGAAATCGCGGTACGGGATGCGCTGCTGCGGACGGACAGCGTGCTTTTGGAACCGTTTTACGAAGTGACACTGACTCTTCCGTCGGAGCATATCGGACGGGCAATGTCGGATTTTACGGCAATGAAAGGGACGGTCGGCGCACCGGAGGCAAAAGGCGACCAGTTCGTTTTGGAAGGACGCGTTCCGGTACGTTTTGCCGGAGACTACGCCGCGGAAGTAACCGCCTATACGGGCGGCGCCGGAACGGTGTGGATGCGGATGGCGGGCTATTATCCGGCGGTTGACGCGGATGCGGTCATAGCGGAGATCGGTTATGACTATCGCAGCGATATAAACCGTCCGTATCAGTCGATCTATGTCCATGGAACGAACCCGGACGAGCCGGTCGAAAGCAAAAATATCACGGAATCATCCGGCAATGCAAAACCGGGCGCGGGGGCGGCACAAAGCAATGCCGCGCAAAAGAAAAAGAAAAACGCATCGCTTGCCGAGGATGATGAGCTGATGGCGATTTTTACCCGTACCTTCGGAGAAATAAGAAGACCTCTGCCCAGAGATGGCGTCCGCGTCATCACAAAACAGGAAAATATCACGCGCGCCAGAGAAGAATACCTTGCGGCGCATGGAAATCGCACCGGCAAGGCAGTTCCCGCAAAGAAAAAGAAATACGTCCTCGTGGACGGATACAATGTCATTTTTGCATGGAAGGATCTTACGGTGCTTGCAAATAACAACCTTGACAGCGCAAGGGACGCGCTGATTGATATTTTAGCGGATTACCAAGGCTTTACCGGCGCGGAAGTCATCGCGGTTTTCGACGCGTATAAAGTGAAAAACAATCCCGGCAGCGTAATGAATTTCGGCAACGTCCACGTCGTTTTTACCAAAGAGGCGCAGACGGCGGACGCATATATCGAACGCGCAACACATGAAATTGTTAAAGACAAAAACGCCGACGTCTCCGTCGTGACGTCCGACGGTCTGGTGCAGCTTATCGTGATCGGCGCCGGTGCAAGGCGCATCACCTCGCGGGAATTTGAGGAAGAAGTAAAACGTATCCGCGCCGAGGGATTGGAAGGATATGCCTGAAATCACGGCATTCGTATCTGCCTCCTTGATTTATGGGGGGATGAATGTATAATTGCACCGAAAAAAATCGTGATCTAAAGGGGCAAAAAGGAGAACAAAAAATGGCGGAAACCGGCTTTTGCAGTGTAGTTGGCATGTTCGAGGAACAGGTCAGAGCACATTCGGATAAGACAGCAGTTGCTGCGGGCGGTTCTTTTTTGACTTACAAAGAGTTGAATGAACATGCAAACCGCATTGCCAACGCCCTGCTTTCCCGTGGCGCCGGCCCGGAAGATGTCGTCATGCTCATCATGCCGAGGATCGCGTTGTATTACGCCGCCAATATCGGCGTATTAAAGGCGGGTGCTGCTTTTACGACCTTAAATCCGTCAGTTCCCAATGAAAGACTATCCTATTTCCTTAAGGATGCCGGATGCAGGCTTCATCACGCAAAACGGCAGCACGCTTCTTGCGGTTGCATCATTCACCTTTGATATGTCCATAGAGGAAGAGTTCACCCCGCTCACATCCGGCATGAGCATTTGTCTGCCTTCGGAGGAAGAGATCTTAAACCCCGACGCTCTTTCGGAACTTATGACAAAAAACAAGGTCGATGCGCTTATTTGCACCCCAAGTTATTTTGACGTACTGCTGTCGGCTGCTTCCATGACAACGGCGATAAAGGCCCTTAAGGTTTTGGATCTGGGAGGCAGTGCTTTTATTGGAGAGCACTACGAAAGGATACGGGCGATCAACCATAAGGTGGTCGTCATCAATGGATACGGCCCCACGGAGACCACCAGCTGCTGCACTTCAAAGCAGATTACATCTTCCGGAAATATTACAATAGGAACGCCGGATTTCAACACTTTTTGCTTTATCATTGATGAAGAATTAAACGAGCTGCCGCACGGAGAAGCAGGAGAACTCTTAATCTGCGGAAAGGGCGTCGGACGGGGATATATCAACCTGGAAAAAGAGACGAAAAATGCCTTTGTAACCTTCCGCGGCATGAAGGCATACCGCTCAGGGGATCTTGCAAGGATCGATGAGAAGGGCGAGATCGAATATCACGGCAGGATAGACAGCCAGGTCAAGTTAAGAGGCCTACGTATCGAACTGGGCGAGGTGGAAAACGTCATGGAAAGGTGTGCCGGCGTCGCAAGGTGTGCGGCGGCATCCGTGGATGACAGATATCTTTGCCTGTACTATGTTCCCGTAGACCCGAAACCAGAGGAAAGCGAACAAAGGAAAGAACTGCGTGCCTTTGCAAAAGAACATCTGCCGGGCTATATGGTGCCGGGTTTATTCATCCGATTGGAGGAGATGCCGTATACCGCAAACTGGAAAATAGACAGGGCAAGCCTTCCCACGCCGGAACTTATTTACAGCAAGGGGCAGGAACCCGATACGCCCATGCAGACGACTGGTATGAGAAACTTGTTTCCTATCATGCCGACGATCTGATGAATGTCATCTATCAGGGCGGCATATATGAGTATCAGCCGAATGATGTGATAAAGCAGATTGATGCGCTTCCCAACGAAACCGATGCCAGCGAGGACTCGCTGGACGTGGAGATTTTGGACGAAATGGAGGACTTCGGGGTTCTGCTTAATTATAATGCCAGCAAGTATGAAGAAGAAAGCATGCAGCGCTTCGCACGGCTGATATGCGAGATGGGCGAGAAGATCATTAACTGCCATTTGCAGTTGCAATAGGGCGCTTTTTGCCAGGCAACAGTATCTTGAAAAAACAGGCGGGGATGCCCCGCCTGTTTGTGCGTCCTAAAATACTTGCTCCGTCCGAAGCCGCGCCATGGTCTCCTAGTGGGACACCTTGTAGATCATGCCCGCAAATGATACGGTTTCCACGGCTGAAAGCCTTGTAATACGGGGCTTTATGGGCTGCTGCGGTCATCATCACACTTCCTGCTCCGAGTCAAGCACGCTCAGATAGCCCTGCCGCTGCCCGAGATAGGACGTTTTGAACTTTCCAGTCTTTTGTTCCACCGCAACCAGGCAGTTCAGTTCCCGATTGAAAAACAACAGGTCTATGTTTATTCCGAATTCGGAATAACATTGACATCCAGTTCAATGTTGTTCTTGAGCATATTGTTCCTCTCATTCGTCCATAAACACTTATTTCACAAATCGTGAAATTTATTACAGTAAAAAATTGTAAACTTTTCTTTGCCTCAGATGCCTATGATCAAAAAAAGAAGCGCCCCAGTTCCCTTTTCTGGATGTCCTTGAGGGAAATCTCCTGCGTGACCTGCTCGTACCTTGCCTTGGTCTCTTCAAAATTTTCTACCTTGCCAACTACCGGAACACCTTTCTTCGCAATGTGCTCCCGGTTGCAGCGGGCAAGCGGATTCATGTAATTGAGGTCCGCGGAAGAATAGGGCTTCTCTGGTCTAATCTCGAAAAGATCCGCACCGGCAGCGGAAGCAAGTGACTTCGCCACACTTG
>CAJOQZ010000289.1 GCA_905236585.1 uncultured Lachnospiraceae bacterium | reverse complement strand
TATGAGAGCCCCTATAAGGGGCTTTATTGCTAGCGCGCCTAAAAGGCGCAGTGTTGCAAGCGTTGTTACTGGCTGCCGCTATAAAGCGGCTCCCTCACTTTCCTCTTTTCGTGATTCTTCCGTCTGCTCCTGTATGTATTTCTATATCGCAGACTCCGTAACATTGCCCACCGTGGCTACATAGTAACCACGCGCCCAAAACGACTTGTTCCACTTACTTGATATTTCCGGATGTTTATCGTATATCATTAGCGCACTCTTTCCCTTCAAATATCCCATAAAACTCGAAACACTCATCTTGGGCGGAATACTCACGCACAAATGCACGTGATCTTTACACACTGCTCCCTCAATTATCTCTACCTTCTTGTAACCACACAATATCTTTATGATATCATGCACATCTTGCCGTAGCCTTCCATACAAAATCTTCTTCCGATACTTCGGAATGAAAACTATATGATACTGGCATTTCCATTTGGTATGTGATAAACTTTTACTGTCCATTTGGACCGCCTCCTATTCTTGAGATTGGCTTGCAACACCTATCTCATAATACCATAGGAGGCTTTTTTATGCCGTCATACTCGCTACGGCTTACTCAATTCTCCCCAGCATAGCTGGGGGATTAGGGTTTTCATTCAAGCACGCCCTTAATACGCCTTCACCCGACCCTGCATCCAGACGTCGCCTTTGAACCGTCTGCCGACTACCGGCTCGCCGAGCAGGTCCTGCTCATTGATCGTCACATCAAAAAAGATGTTGTTGCACTTGATCTTCAGCACATAAAGCGTCTCCGCCGTGTGATGGTTCACTACGACTTTCTGCTCAATGATCTCACCGAGAATCGAATATTTGTCACTTTCGATCCCTTTCGGCATAAAATACGAATTGACGATAGACAGCACATCTTCCGTCTCAACGCGCTTCGAGATCATCGCGTACATATCCATGTCGTCCAGTGACAGTTCCTCATAGGCTTCATGGTTCCCGTCACGAGCCGCCAAAAGCAGCGCCTCCCGGTCAGACTCCCGCTGGTGGATGCGCTCAAGCTGCTTCGCCGTCGAATAAATCGGCAGAATGATCTTCCCCTCGGTGGAAAGCGCCGACAGGACGACGCCCCCGAAATCCACGACTTTCTGATTCCTCTGCTCCGAATCGAGAATCACCAGCATATCCTGAATGAAAAAAATCAGATCGACACCGAGGCGCACGTCATCGGAAAGCCCGAGATAACTCTCCCGGTCGGACGCCCGAACAACTTCAATCGGCGTCTTCGTGGAAACCTCCCTTCCCAGCCGGTAAGGGAAATAATAATCCATCTGAAAATGCCCATCGTCGGTATAGACGCCCCGCATCGCAAGACCCATATCCGGCGCGATTTCCCGCCGCAGTTCGACGAACTCATTCCCGTCGGTATCCAACGCCGCAAAATGATGGTCGGGATTGCGCCGCGTATCGAACAGCAGCGCGTCCAGTTCTTTTTTTCGAATCCGTGAAAATCCTATGGATCGTAAATATTTATGCATAACAGAATTATAGTATAAGTTGCCGCTTTTCGCAAATAGTCATAACATTTTTATGCTATTTTTCCCCTAACGCCTGTGCCAGCGCCTGTTCTTCCTCCGCCGCAAGCGTCACAATTGAATCGGCGTTGATGATCTCCTTCAAATAGTTATAGCACCCCTCCCGGCTGTGAACGACGTTCATGACGAAACCGTTATTGCCCTCGTCGAGCATGCACAGGGTAAAAGAGAGTTTGCCGCCCATTTCCTGCAGCGCGTCATATTTTACCAGACCGAACTTCTGAAAATTGTACTTCGACCGCTTAAAAAGCGTATCGATGTTCCTCTCGTTCTTCGCATTTGCAGAAACCAGTTCGTCCACCTGCTCAATCCGGTAAACAAGCGTATCTTCGAGGGACTTCGCGTCGCTGCCCAACATGAAATTCTCGTAGCGTTTGCGCAGACGGGAAAGTTTCACAATGTTAACGATCGTAACGATAAGCAGAAGCGCCGTCAATCCGGCGAGTCCGATCACAGCATAGTCGACGGGAATCCCTAAATATGTCTCAATCATGTCTACTCCTTATGCCAAACTTTCCAGTCGAGACAGCAGTACGTCGAGGTCGTCTGCCGAATAGTACTCAATCTCCACCTTGCCGCGCTGCGCGTTTTTCGCATTGATTATAACCTTTGTCCCGAAAATGCCTTTTAACTTCTCCTGCTGCTCCGCCAAAATCGCCGCCAATTTCGGATCGAGCGCCTGCGGCTCGTCGTTCTTTTGCTCCTCGGCTTCGCGCTGCATCCGCTTGATCTCTTTTTCCACATCACGAACCGACATTTTCTGATCCATGACCTGCTGGGCAAATTCATACTGCCTGTCGCCGCCCTCTATGCCGAGGATTGCCCGCGCATGTCCCGGCGAGATCAGATCATCGATCAGCATTTCCTGCACCCTTGCGTCGAGTTTTAACAGGCGCATGGAATTAGTGACCGCGGCGCGGCTTTTGCCGACACGCTCCGCAACTTCGTCCTGCTTCATGTTCAGTTCGTCGATCAGTTTTTTATATGCCAGCGCTTCCTCTATTGGGTTTAGGTCTTCCCGCTGCAAGTTCTCGATCAGGGAAATCTCTAAGATCTCCTGCTCCGTCAAATCGCGGACGATTGCCGGAACTTGGGAAAGCCCCGCCATTTTCGCGGCACGCCAGCGGCGCTCACCGGCGACGATCATATAATAATCGTCCCTCCGCACGACAATCAGCGGCTCAATAATCCCGTGATGCTTGATGCTTTCGGACAACTCCTCAAGGCTGTCCTCGTCGAACTTTTTCCGCGGCTGTTCGCGGTTCGGCTCCACTTTTTGAATATCGAGATAGGAATTAGCCGTGCCGACGGCTCCGTCAGACTTTGACTCCGCTTTTTCCCCTTTCGGGATCAAAGCATCCAAGCCTTTGCCTAATCCTCCAATTTTTTTACCTGCCATGTCTGCCTTCCTTTTTCAAAAATGTTACGCGATCATTTCCCGCGCAAGATTGCGGTAACTTTCCGCGCCGGTCGATTTGCTGTCGTACAGATTGATCGGAAGTCCATGGGACGGCGCCTCCGCCAGTCTGACATTTCTCGGAATGATCGTCTGGTAAACTTTGGCACTTAAATTTTCTTTTACCGTATTGATAACCTCGGAGGAAAGTTTCGTCCGCGCATCATACATGGTGAACACGACGCCGTCGATCTGAAGCCGCGGATTCAAGCGGTCATGCACGAGGTCGATCGTATGAATCAACTGACCGATTCCCTCTAACGCGTAATATTCGCATTGGATCGGTACCAAGATGCTGTCCGCCGTCGTCATGGCGTTGACCGTCAAAACATTCAGCGAGGGCGGGCAGTCGATCATCACATAGTCATAATCGTCGCGGATATAATCCACCGCGTTTTTCAAAATGTATTCCCGCTCGTTTTCGCCGATCAGTTCGATCTCCGCCGCCGCTAAATCCACGGAGGACGGGATCACCGTCAGATTCGGGATATTCTCGCATTTTACCATGCTCTCCTTGATGGTGCATTCGTCAAGCATCAGCCGGTAAACATTCTTTTCCGCATATTCGTCCTTATCAAGTCCGAAGCCGCTTGTCGTGTTCCCCTGGGGGTCCAAGTCGATGACAAGGACTTTCTTCCCCGCCTCTGCAAGCGCAGCAGACAGATTGATCGCGGTCGTCGTCTTGCCGACGCCGCCTTTTTGATTCGCGATAGCGATTATTTTGCTCATTTTTTATATTTCCTTTCCGGATATATGAAGCGCATTTCTAATCTTAGGGGGGATATCAAACCGCCATAACCACTATAACACATTCAAGGTATTCGGGGAAGTCTAAATAATAGAATATTCTTATCCTTTCTTTACCTTCAGCCTCCGCAGATACTCCTTTGTCTCATCTGAAATCCGCCGGCTTTCTATCGCCTTTTGGATCGCCTTGTTATGCGTCCACGCCGCAAGGTGCTGCTTTTCAAAAAACGGGATCGTCGCTTCGTACTGCTTCGCCAAAGCCGTCGCAAAATACCACGCAATCATCATATTGACGTAATACTCCTCGGAGCGAACCGCAGCGACCTTCTCCAAATACGCCGCATTGAAGTCCGCATCTAAAAAATGCTCCATCAGCATCCCGATGGCAAAACGAACGGTATAGGTTCGATCAGACGCTATCCATTTGTCTATATATGCAAGTAAGTCTATTTTATTTGTCTTAAATGCCTTTGGCGACATTTGATCGCAGGTCGCCCAATTATCGACATACGGCAAAAATGCTTCAACGGCGGCAATGCACTCCTCAAAACTCTTCTCCTCGGAAATGATGAACGCATGCAACTGGTTCTCGTCAAAATACATATGCGGCAGGTCGTTTAGGAAATCCGACGCACCGCCGCTCTTATATAATTCTTTTGCGAATTTCCGCAGCGCGGGGGTCCGCACGCCGATGTTATTCGCCTTTTCGACCGTCGGCATCAGCCCGCTTTGAAAATCGCGGTATTTCTCATCCTGTAAATCAAACAGGCGCCCCCGGATTTCTTCAACCGTCATAATATCTATCCTCTTTCTTTTGCCGTACTATTTTGATGCCAGAGCAGTTAGGAACACATCTGACCGATTCCGTGACTGCCCCTTTCCGCCGCTTTACCTCTTTGCGCCCGCCGCCATCCGCCGCATCAATTCGTCTCCGTGCTCATTCAGCCAATGAATCTTCTCTTTATAATCCGGCATCTGCTCGGCAACGACATTCCAAAAAGCGCGGGAATGGTTCATTTCCCTCCGGTGCGCCAGTTCATGGATGATTACATAATCAAGCACCTCTTCCGGCGCAAGCATCAGAAGGCAGTTGAAATTCAGATTGCCCTTGGAACTGCAACTCCCCCAGCGAGTCTTTTGGTTGCGGATCGTAATCCGTCCGTATGTCACGCCCATTTTGACCGCATACGCCGCCACTTTTTTCGGAATGACCCGCAGCGCCTGCCGTGCAAGTTTGTCGATATCTTTTGCGGTAAGGGGCTCGAACGGCGGCGGTGCCGCCAAATGTCCTTTCGTGGGGAACAACAGTTTCTGCTCGACCAGGTTATCACCGCGGTAGGACAGTTTCAGCGAGAAATACGGGGTGTTCTCCAATAGAAGTTTCAAAAATATCCGGTCGCCCTCCCACAAATTCAGGCGCATGATATCCTCTTTGGCGACCCAGCGCAGTTCCCCTTCTTCGCACTCGGTAAGGGTTCCGTGAAATCGATCCGCCGTATAGACGAAAATCAGTTCGGAATCCCACCCTTCCGACGCGAATGTCAGCACCCCGCGCAGACGACAGTCATCCAAAATGAGTCCCGTCTCTTCCTTGACCTCGCGGCAGACGCACTCTTCCGGCGTCTCTCCGTCTTCGAATTTTCCGCCGGGGGCGATCCATTTCCCCTCGTTGACGTCGGATTTTTTCTTGTTACGGAGCAGCATCAGATAGGCGCCGTCTTTTTCCAAATAGCATAACGTCGTAAGCAGCATATGTTTTACCTATGAAATGGTTTCAGTGGCAAAAGTTGCCTTTGGAACAAACGTTTCTCCGTGTTCGACGGCAAGAACGTCTTAGACGGAGATTGCTTGTTCTCAACTTAACAGGTGATTCCCATTCGCAATCTATAACAAAACTTCTCCGTTGCTTGCAATGATTTCCTTGTAGCGGTCGTAGGATTTCTTTTTCGCCCGCTCCAATGTGCCGTGTCCGTCGTTGAACCGGTCAACATAAACGAAGCCGTAGCGTTTCTTCATTTCGCCTGTCCCCGCGGAAACCACGTCGATCGGTCCCCAGTATAAATAGCCGCGGCAATCCACGCCGTCTTTGATCGCTTCGTGGACGTTTTTGATATGTTCCTCAATGTAGTGGATGCGGAAATCGTCGTCAATCGTCCCGTTTTCATTCAGATTTTCGTCCAAGCCGACGCCGTTTTCCACGATCAAAAGCGGAAGATGATAACGGTCGTATAACACGTTCAACGTATAGCGCAAGCCATCCGGATCGACGGGCCAGCCCCACGGCTTCGGTGCGGCGTCTTTCAGGAACGGATTCTCTTTTCCCATGGTGCCGCCGGTGTCCGCCCCGATATTTGTATCCACGTCAAACGTCGTCGAACGGTAATAACTGAATGAGAAAAAGTCAACCGTATATTCTTTTATCAGGGCAAGTTCCTCGTCGGTAAAATCAACCGTTACGTTGTCTTTTTCCCAACGCCGCTTCAGATAGGACGGAACGATTCCGAGGCAGAACGGATCGCCGAAATAAAAGACATTCTGCCGCTGGTTGTTAAGTGCGCCGAAAACGTTTTTCGGATTGCAGTCATATGGATAAATCGCGACCCCGGAACAGGTGAGCATGCAGCCGACTTTCATATCCGGGTCAATCTCGTGTCCGATTTTCACCGTCTTGGCATTCGCGACCAAAAAATTATGGTACGCGTCCCACTGATCCTGCAAAGTAGTCGAACCGACCGGATCATTCGTATCTTTCGGGCGGTCGATGGTCAGGACGCCGCCCGCGACAAACGGCATACGAAACAGCGCGTTGACTTCGTTGAACGTCAG
>CAJOQZ010000288.1 GCA_905236585.1 uncultured Lachnospiraceae bacterium | reverse complement strand
CCGCCGCTCCGACGTTCAACTTTGCGATCTCTGCAAAGTTCGAAACTTTATCCGCCGCAAAAACTACCTGCAGCGGGGTAAAATATGTGCCGTCATTCACCATCATAAATCCGAACGTCTTCGAGTCGCGGATATTGCGAATCCAGCCGCCGATGGACACCGTTTTGCCGCCGTAAGCGTCCTTGTCCGAAAAAATTGCCCGAATGTCCGTTAATTGCTTTTTCATATGCCTTTCCTTTCCTGATTATGACTGAACGACGTGGACGTCCAACTGGTTGAACGGGATTCCGATGCCGTTTGCGTCGAAGTCTAACTTAATCTCCTCTAATGTGCGCCAGCGCACCGTCCAGTAGTCACCCGTCGCCACCCAGAACCGCAAACCGAGGATTACCGCGCTCTCGCCGAGATCGTCGACATAGACCTGCGTCTCTTCCCCTTTAAGCCGCAGTTCCTCCTTTTCCACAATCCGCTCCAAAACAGCCTTCGCTTTGGAGATATCGTCGCTGTAAGCAATGCCGACGTTCAAGTGGATCATCCGCTTGTCGCTCATGGTCGCGTTGGTAAGGGAGGAATTTGCTAAAACGCCGTTCGGGATGACGATAATCTTGTGGTCGATCGTTCGCAGCTTCGTGTAAAAAATCGTAATCTCCGATACGATCCCCTCGTTGCCGTGCGTATGCTCGATAATATAGTCGCCGATCACAAACGGACGAAGAAGCAAAATCAAAACGCCGCCCGCAAAGTTCGAAAGCGACCCCTGTAGTGCAAGTCCCGCCGCCAGACCGATTGAAGCGATCGCTGCGGCTATGGATGCTGTCGATACGCCGAATAAAGTTAGGATGATTACCAGAAGCACCGCGTACAGCACCGTTTTGGACAGGGATGTGATAAACTGAATCACCCCTCGCTCGGCACCCCGCAGTTCGAACGGTTTGCGGATCAATTTGATTAAAACGGAAATTACCCGAACGCCCGCCGCGTAAACGATCAGCGCAAATACCACCGACCAAAAAAATCCGATTACTTCCGGCAGAACGCCGTACAGGTAACTTTTTACCACGCCGTTCGGAAGATTCGCGATCAGTTTTCTAACTAACGTTTCCGTACCGGAAATAATCTCTTCCTGTTGCTCTATCATATCATTTTTCCTCCTTCGGCACAAGGAATGAACGGAAATAGTCGCATTCCTCGTCGTTGCATTTGTCTGCCCATTCGGACTTTAAGTTCAGATGGAACACATGCCCGAGGGAACTTTGCGGGTCACAGTAAAAACGGTATGTAAAATCCACCTGCGCGACCACAAGCGCAAGTTGAAGCACCTGTGCCTGCGGAAGCAAAAAGTCCTTCGGCGCCGTCATAAAAAACGTCGGCGGAAAGTCGCCGGTAATATGCCGGTTCGGACTGACAAGTTTCTGCTCCTCGGGCGTGCCGCCGCCGGGAAGCAGATCCTGCATCAATTCCCGCGTCATCTGATCCGCCGTTGCATCCAGCCTCACCTCATAATGCCCGCAGTTCAAGGCAATCGCCCGGAAACCGATCCCCTCCGGCACTTTGAAGTCATAGTTTTTAGCATACTCTCCATTGGTGCAGATGCAGGCGTAGATCGCCAGCATATGCGCTCCGGCGGAATCGCCGACAGCAAACAGATTATCCATGTCAAGCCCGTACTCTTTTGCATGCAAAAAGCACCACTGCATGACAAGATTCGTATCCTCGACCGGCGCAGGAAACTTGAAATCCGGCGCCAGACGGTAGGTGAAATTCACCACGGCAAAACCGCGTTTTGCCAAGTCCATGCAGTAAAAACGATAGCGCTCCTTGTCGCCGTATACCCAGCCGCCGCCGTGGACGCTGACGATCACCGGCAGTTCATTGGTCTGTGCGCCCGCCGCTTTCGGACGGGACACATCAAGCACCTGCCATTTTTCATCCGCGCCATATGCAATATCCTTATACGCGATGATCTCATCCGGTTCCGTCAATCCCGCATCCCGGACGTCATCTGCCTCCGAAAAATCCTTTATCAACTTTTCACTAAACTCCGACATAATATGCATCTCCCATCCATATTCGTTTTCAAGCGGATTTTTTATCTTAGGAACTGCAGATAAATAATCTGTGCATTATGACGATGGATTCAGCTTCATATGCAAGGCGACCGAATGAGGTGATGCGAGTGCATCAGCGATTGAGGTCAACGAAGCAGATGGAGATGAAGACAAGTCAGAATGTGCATATTATTTGTCTACAGTTTTTAATCTATTATACAAGCCTTGATATGTTGATACAAGTGGAAGTTTTGAAAACTCGCGAAAATCGATTTGCATTGAATCTTTCCTTGAGAACAAACAAATCTTTGTGTTCGACGGCAAAAAAGCCTTAACCTCACACAAAGATTGTTTGTTCTCAATACAAAAAATGACTTCCCTATTGAAATCTCTATAATTTTTGTATTTACAATACTTAAAAGTTGTTTTACCCTAAAGGTATGTTAAAATAAGTTGCTCTTATTTGAAAAAAGGCTAAGCAAATTACTATTATTTAAGGAGACGTAAGTTATGTACCAGGCGTCAAAGGAACGATATCAATCCATGCCCTACAACCGCTGCGGGAACAGCGGGCTGAAACTCCCGACAATCTCACTCGGCTTGTGGCACAATTTCGGGGCAGACCACGATTATCAGAACATGCGGGAACTTTGCCGAACTGCCTTCGATCATGGGATTACACATTTTGATCTGGCGAATAATTACGGTCCGCCGGAAGGCGCCGCAGAAAGCAATTTCGGAAAAATCCTTAAAGACGATTTTTCTGAATACCGGGATGAATTGATCATATCCACAAAGGCGGGCTACTATATGTGGGAAGGTCCTTACGGCGACTGGGGCAGCCGGAAATACCTCATTGCCAGTCTCGACCAATCCCTCAAACGTATGAATCTTTCGTATGTTGATATATTCTACCACCACCGGATGGACCCGGACACGCCGCTGGAAGAGACCATGGAAGCCCTTGCGCAGATTGTAAGGAGCGGCAAGGCGCTCTATGTCGGACTTTCCAATTATGACGGCGCAACGCTAAATGGCGCATGCGCAATTCTTAACGAAAAACACGTGCCGTTTGTCATCAACCAAAACCGGTATAATATTTTTGACCGAACGATCGAAAAGAACGGGCTGAAAGATATGGCAAAATCGTTAGAAAAGGGGCTTATCTGCTTTTCGCCGCTTGCGCAGGGGCTTTTGACAGACCGATACTTAAATGGGATTCCGGCGGACAGCAGAGTGCGGACAGACGGAAGGTTTTTGAACGAAAACCAGATTACTCACAAGAAGATAGAACAGATCGCATCTCTTCGGGGGATTGCCGAAGAGCGCGGACAGACCCTGTCCGAAATGGCTCTTGCATGGATCTTAAAAGATACGAGCGTAACGTCTGTGCTGATCGGTGCTTCCAAGCCGTCCCAAATACTTGACAACATCAAGGCGACAGAAAACACCGTTTTTTCAAAAGAGGAATTAGAAAAGATCGACCGGATTTCCGTCGAAAATAAGGAACTGTAGACATATAATCTGCAGTTCCTAAGGAATCGTTTGTTGCCGCCCACGATGCAGCCGCTCTATAGAAGAAAAACGGCAATCGGTTAGGTCGTGGATGGCGACGATAGTTTGCGGATCGTTTTGGCGGAACGATTTACCGCTTTGCCGAAAGACAGGACTTCGTTTGCGACTTTGGCAAATTCCGCCCCCGCTTCGCCAAGCGCCGCTGCACGCATTGCCGCCTCAAGCCCTAAGCGGCTTGCGTCTGCTGCGGCGTCGCTGATGCTGTCCGCTTCCTGCTTGATCTGGGAAAGCACGCCCTCGTCGGGGGATGCATCTTTTGAATCCTGCCGTGCGGCAAGTTGTTTTTTCAAATTGTCCCGCTCTTCGGCGATTTGCGACTTCTGTTGTAACGCCTCCGACAACGCGGCATCTTTTTGTGCGATAGCAGTTGATTTTTCCTCCAACTTGGAATCCTTTGCCGCAATAATTGCATTCTTCTCCGCCAATTCGCAATCTTTTGCCGCAATGGCTTCATCTTTCTCCGCCAGTTTCGATTCTATTGCCAAGGCGGCGGCGTCTTTCTCTGTTGCTTCGGAAGCCCTCTTCTCTAATGCGGCGTCCTTTTCCGCGATAATGGTTGCCTTTTCCTCCAATTCGGATTCTTTTGCGGCAAGGGCAGCATCTTTCTCCGCTAATTCAATGTCCTTCGTTTCTATCTGCGCGTCTTTTGCTGCTATCTCCTCGTCTTTCGCCGCAATCCCTTCGTCCTTCGCTTTGATTGCTGCTTCTTGTTCTCTGATCTGTGCCTCTTTTGCTTCGAGTTCGGCGTCCTTCGTTTCTATCTGTGCTTCTCTTGCTGCTATCTCCTCGTCTTTCGCCGCTATCTCTGCCTCTTTTGCCTCAAGTTCGGCGTCCTTCGTTTCTATCTGCGCGTCTTTTTCCGCAATCTTTTCGTCCTTCGCCGCTATCTCTTCGTCCTTTGCTTCGATCGCTGCGTTTTTCTCTTCAATTTCGCCATTCTTCGCCGCAATTTCGGATTGCGCGGCGTTCAACTGTTCGGACAACTGCCGGCGACCTTCCGAAAGGCGCAAGACGTCATCCTTTTTATACGTTGTCTCATCGATGGTGATGCCATCATCCGCTTTTTCGTTAAATCCAAAAAACGCCATCATAAAAACAGCGGAAATCTGCCCGATCAGAGCCGCAAAAAACAAAAATCTTGTCACCGGATCACCGGCAGCGGTCCTTGATCTTCCGAAGATGCCGAGCAAGGCAAGCCAGACGAAGAACATGAGAATCAAGACGACGATCTTTGTGTTTTTAGTCAGAAATTTCTTAACATCCATGATACAAATATACACCCCGCCGTCGGTTGTTGCAACAGATTTTTCGGCAATAAAATAAAAAGCAGACCGCCGCTACCACTAATAGCGACGGTTCTGTTGCTTACATTGTGCGCTGAATTGTAACGAATATAAAAATCGTTTCTTCTATCTTCTCTTTGCTGCCGTGTGTACCATAAAGGATGCTGTCGCGAATAAGAACAGCAGCAACATCGGCATCGCCGTCGAAGCATCATCCGTCTTCGGGGATGCCGCCTTGCCTGTCGCATTTGCTATATCAGCTGCCGTGTCATTTGCCGCGCTTTCCGCCACTTCGATAAACGCGTAGGCAGAAAAGTGGTTTGTCGAAAACGTCAATACGCCGTCCTGAATGGCAGAATCACAAAGCACATTCGTTCCGTCCTCTGACACGCGGTAAACTGTAATCGTATTACCCTCCTTCAATACAAACGGCAATGACATTGATACAGAAATCATTCCGTTCAATTCGTGCAAAGCCACTCCCGAAGCATCGGCAAGGCTCATGTCCATAATGGCATACTGTTTACCCGCTGACAGAAGGCTCTCCAACTGCTTCAATGCGCGAGCATATTCCTCTCCTCTAATAACGCAAGTTATTATCTGACTTACTCTGTCGGATGCCAGTGCTGTCATCAACTCACTTCGTTCGTTGGACAGTACT
>CAJOQZ010000287.1 GCA_905236585.1 uncultured Lachnospiraceae bacterium | reverse complement strand
GATATCGAGTTTTATCTTAGGCGACCGTATTGCGCTCGAGAACGCCGCCTGCACCAAATGCTCCACCGCCGCCCTATTGTACCACGGCATGTACGCCCTCGGAATCGATATCAAAAAGAGTCCGTATCATGCGAACTACGGCGGTTTAGTCCATCTGCCCGAGCAGACGCTTTCGCCGCTGAACGACGATCCGCAGTATGACGAGGGAATGAACGGCTATCAGTTTTTCGAACTCTTAAACGGCGGCAACGAGATCGCCGCAGATGTATATGATACATTCCTCGAGCAGTTATGCACCCTCGCGTGCAACATCCAGATCGTATTCGCCCCGGAAAAAATCCTGGTCGGCGGCGGCATATGCCGACAGCCGCGCCTGATTCCCGATATTCAGGCGAAAATGAAAGAAAAGATCACCGAAATGAAAAAAATGCTTCCCGTTATCGACTGCACGATCGACATCTGCAAATTCGGCAACGAAGCAAACCAGTACGGCGCATTGTTCAATTATCTTCAGCAGCACGAATGATTTTTTGCTCCGTCGCTCATAGGATAAGAATGGGTATATCCATATGAAACAGTCTAAAAAAATCGTCGAAGAACGACAGCGGAGCATTTTGAACGCGGTTCGCACGCAGGGAGAAGTCCGCGTCGAAGACATTGCCGACGCCCATGGCATATCACCGATGACGGTGCGGCGGGACTTGCAGTACCTCGAAAGCCGACAGTTATTACAGCGCACGCATGGCGGTGCGGTTTCTCTCGATCAGGTTCACTCGAAAAGCCAGCCCTCCGGCGTCACCCTCGACTGCCGCAACCGCATTTCCCGGTTTGCCGCAACCTTCGTCGAGGACAATGACCGGATTTTCATCAACGGCAGCCGCACGGCGCTGAACATGCTAAAATATGTGCAGAAAACAAACGTGCAGGTGCTGACGAACAACGGCTGGGCGATCGGCGACGACTTTCCGAAGGGAATTACGATCCATTTTACCGGCGGTGAAATGCGCGGACATTTGATGGTCGGCAACGACGTCATGCGCACGCTTCTTGAAAAGCACGCGGACAAAACCTTTATTGGCTGTGCCGCGGTATATGACGACGGAGAGTTCCGTTACGACATTCCGACGGAAATCGGCATCAATGAAGCCATGGTAAGCCGTACGAAAGATTCTTTTTTCGTCCTCGCCGACCATACCAAATTCCGGCGCAGCGAAGACCGCGAGAACTTATACGGAAGCAGCATTTTCGAGCGTCCCTGCACGCTGATTACCGACGAGAGGACCGACCGGACGATTTTAGACCGTCTGCGCGGCTTCGGGATGGACGTAATCGTCGTGCCCGGCGCATAATTATTACGCACATTCAATACAAGGAGACCCTGATGCAAGATTTTACCCAGTTTTTTTTGTACATTCCCGGCATTGTGATTTTTCTCTTGGGTTCGGGACAGGCGCGGACATGGTTTTCCATAGTAAAAAACGGCTCCGCGGCGGAAGGGACGATCGTCCGTTCGGAACACGTCGTAAAAAAAGACAATAAAGGGCGTGACACGTTCAACTATTACAACACGGTGGTCGAATACCTTAACCCGAAAACCGGTCACAACGAACAGCATGCGATCAAAACCCCGACCGAATACGCGCCGGGTCAGCAGGTGCGCCTCGTCCGCTCTTCAAGCGTCAATGACGTGACGATCCTCGATGCGGAGGAAAACTCCATTTTTCACCCGCTGGTTATTACTGTCGGCGGCGCACTGATGATCCTGCTCGCGCTCTGGCAGAATCAGGGGAAGGACGTATACGCGATGACGACGCTCGCCGTCATCCTCGCCGGTGCCGGCATCTGCATGATCTGGCATTATCTTGGCATCATCCGCAGACATCTCGTTCCCATTGAGGCGGAGATCGTTGACACCTATACGCGCCAGATTTCCAAGTCGACGAAGATCATCCGCGGCGACAAATTCACCTACTATCCGATCGTAAAATATTCGGTCAGCGGGCGGGACAACATTCTCCGCTGCCATATGAACGCCGACTCCGAAAAACAGTTTACAATCGGCAATACGATAACGCTTTATTACGACGAAGCCGCGAAACGGATCACCGAAAAAAAGGCGCAGATCTCCACTTTGATCATCGGTATTGCGCTTACTTTATTAGGCGTCCTTGTCGGGCTTTCCGTCATAGGATATATTTTTCAATAACTTCCGCCACGCCGCAGTCATTGTTGCTGCGCGTCGTGACGACATCCGCCGCGGCACGTGTCTCATCCGTGCCGTTTGCCATGGCGACGCCGATATGCGCCGCTTTTAGCATCGGTATATCATTTGCCTCGTCCCCGACGGCAACGGTTCCCTCTTCTTTTACGTCTAACTTTTTTGCCAGCCATTTTAGGGCGCTGCCCTTGTTCTGTCCGTAGGCGACGATCTCCAGCAGTTTATCGCTTGACAAAAACGCGTCGATCACACCGGGCGCCGCTGCGTTCAAATGCTGTCCGAATTGATACAGCCGCTCCTTATCCTTACGGTCGATGCCGCTCATCTTCAAGGGTCTTACCGTATCCATTTCTCCCGGCGCAAGAATCCGGTATTCCATGCCAAGCCGCCTGCAATACCAGTACAGATCTTCGTCTTCCCAGCGTGCCTCACAGAGCACCTTCCAGTCGTCGTACATCTGCACATGCACATTCTCTTTGACCGCTTCCTGTGAAACAATCCTTGCCGCCTCCGGCGTCATGGCGTCCTTATAGATGATCTCCTTTTCCTGCAGATCATAGATCAGTCCACCGTTGAACGCCGCAAGATAGCAGCCATCCCGGTCGAGTTCGAGTTCCTTTGCCAGCCCGATCGCTCCTGCCAGCGGGCGTCCGGTATTGATGATCACCTTATGCCCTGCGGCGAGCATCGCATCCAGCGCGTCGCGGTTGCCCTGCGGAATCTGCCGTCCGTCATTCAACAGCGTGCCGTCCAAGTCTAAAAATAACGCCTTCATCATAACCGCATTCCTCTCCTATTATCCGCCACATACATCAGCGCGTCTTCTTCTATTAAACAACAAGCGGTGAAACTTCGCAACCGAAATTTCACCGCCTAAAGAAAAGAGAGTAATGAAGATAGTTATGTTAACATTATGATTCCAATGCCGCTATACCGGCAATCCGCCGCTTATGCCGCTCATCCTGCGAAAACGGCGTATCCAAAAACGCGTCCACAACCCGAAGCGCATGACCGCCGCCGATCACGCGTCCGCCCATTGCCAATATGTTCGCGTCGTTGTGTAATCTGGTCGCCTCGGCGGAAAAAACGTCATGGCAGAGAGCCGCACGAATCCCTTTATGTTTATTCGCGGCAATCGAGATCCCGATGCCCGTTCCGCAGATTACGATTCCCCGGTCGCACTCGCCTTTTTGGATGCTTTCAGCAACCGCGTGCGCATAAACCGGATAATCCACGGATTCCGGACCGTCCGTCCCGAAATCCCGATATTCCAATCCGCGATCCTCTAAATGCCGCTTGACTTCCTGCATCAACTCATAACCGCCGTGATCGCAACCCAACGCTATCATGTGGACGCTCCTTTCTGTCTGATATTGAGATATCAAATCGCTCCCGCAATTCTCACTCCCCGAAGACTGCGATATAGTCCTTCTGGAACTTCTCGATTCCCGCATCGGTCAATGGATGCTTGATCATCTGCTCGATTACGGAGAACGGAATCGTTGCAATGTCCGCACCGGCAAGCGCACAGTCGATGACATGGATCGGGTTGCGAACCGATGCCGCGATGATCTCTGTCTTGTAATCATAGTTTGCAAAAATTTCCGCAATCTGTTCCACAAGTTCCACGCCGACAACGGAGATATCGTCAAGTCTG
>CAJOQZ010000286.1 GCA_905236585.1 uncultured Lachnospiraceae bacterium | reverse complement strand
CTCGAAGCAACGGTAGTCGCCGCCGTAACCGAGGAGCCGCGTCTGGTATTAAAATGGCGCGGAAAGAAAATCGTAGATATCAAACGTTCGTTTTTGAATACAAACGGAGCGCACCAGCAAACGCGGGTTGCCGTGGAGATGCCGGACCCGGCAAAGGACTATTTCAACCGTCCGGCAATTCAGGCGGTTTCTTGTGCCCTAAAAGAGAATCAAATGATAGAAGCAATGCAAGCGACGCTGTCTGATCTGAATGTTTGTGCGCAAAAAGGGCTGGTGGAAATGTTCGACGGTTCCATCGGTGCGGCAAGCGTCCTGATGCCCTTCGGGGGCAAGTTCCAGTTGACGCCGACCCAGAGCATGGCGGCGAAAGTATCTGTCCAAAACGGCGATACCGATACCGTAACCATGATGGCATACGGTTTTGATCCGTATTTATCGAGTTGGAGTCCGTATCACGGCGCTGTTTACGCGGTTACCGAGTCCATGGCGCGGATTGTTGCAAGCGGCGGAGATTACAAGAAGATCCGCCTGACTTTCCAGGAATATTTCCGTCGCATGAGTGACGACCCTTACCGCTGGAGTCAGCCGTTATCGGCACTTTTAGGCGCGTATCGGGCGCAGATGGAATACGGTCTGCCTTCCATCGGCGGCAAAGATTCCATGTCCGGCAGTTTTAACGAGATTGACGTACCTCCGACGCTTGTCTCTTTTGCGGTGGATACGGCAAAGGTTTCCGATATCATCACACCGGAATTAAAACGCGCCGACAACCGCTTATATGCGCTTTCCATAGAAAAAGACCGTTACGGTCTGCCTGATTTTGCGCAGGTGATGAGGCTTTACGATGCCGTGCATGAATTGATTTCTGACGGAGCGATCGTATCTGCCTATGCTTTGGACGGATATGGGATATTTGCGTCTGCGGCACAGATGGCTTTTGGGAATAGGTGCGGCATCCGTTTTTCGAATATAAAGGAAGAAGAGATGTTCTTCCCGAGGATCGGCGGTCTGCTTTGTGAAGTAGCGCATGAAAAATCAGAAGATTTCACCGCAAAATTTGAGGAAGGAAACCTTGCAGATGCAGTACTTTTTGTCGGCAGCGTAACAAATGACGGCATGTTTACATACAAGGACGCATCCTATGCGGTTTCGGACGCTATTGCCGATTGGATGGCTCCGTTAGAACCTGTTTTTGCAACGCGTGCAACAAACGACAGAACAAAAATTGAAAGTCCGTTATACCACGAATCCAAAGTATATATCTGCAAAAACAAGATTGCGAAACCAAACGTATTCATTCCTGTTTTCCCGGGAACGAACTGCGAATATGACAGTGCAAAAGTATTTGAAATAGCAGGAGCAAAAACGCAGACGCTCGTTTTCAAAAACCGTACCGAAAGCGATATTACAGAATCGGTTGACGCTTTTTGTCGCGCTGTTGCGGATGCGCAGATCATCATGTTCCCCGGAGGTTTTTCCGCGGGAGACGAGCCGGAAGGAAGCGCGAAATTTTATGCAACCGTTTTTCGGAATGAAAAGATCAAAGAGGAAGTATTAAAACTGTTAAATGAACGGGACGGACTTGTCCTTGGCATCTGCAACGGATTTCAGGCGCTTATCAAGTTAGGACTTGTTCCGTTCGGCGATATCCGTCCGCAGACAGAAGATGCGCCGACGCTTACCTATAATGTGATCGGCAGACATATTTCCAAAATGGCGTATCTGAAGGTGATATCCGACAAATCACCGTGGCTGTCCCGCGCAACCAAAGGAAAAATTTACGCGGTTCCGGCGTCCCATGGGGAAGGGCGGTTTGTCTGTGAGGCAAAATGGCAGCGGCAGTTGTTCGAGAACGGACAGGTTGCGACGCAATACGTCGATATCGACGGTAACGCCACCATGGATGAGACATGGAATATCAACGGCTCGAGCGCGGCAATCGAGGGCATTACAAGTCCTGACGGGCGCGTATACGGCAAGATGTGTCATTGCGAACGTATCGGAAAAGGCGTTGCGAAGAACATCTACGGCGAACAGGATATGCAGTTGTTCGTATCCGGGGTAAATTATTTCAGATGATAAGAGAGACTACGGACATCTGAAAAACGAAGCAGCCAATTATCGTCAAAAAAAGGATAATCATACATGAAATCATTCTTAATTTTAGAAGACGGAACGCAGTTTTGCGGCAGACATATCGGCTATGAAAAGGAATCCATTACCGAGATTGTTTTCAATACGTCTATGACCGGCTATTTGGAAGTGCTGACCGATCCCTCTTATGCAGGACAGGCGGTGTGCATGACCTATCCGTTGATCGGCAACTATGGCGTTACCCCCGATATGGAGTCGAAAAAGTCCTTTGTAGACGGGTTGGTCGTGCGGGAATTATCCCGAACCTATTCGAACTTTAGGGCGACGGGTTCGCTCGAAGATTTTCTCATAGAACAAAAGGTTCCCGGCATCTGCGGGATCGATACACGCGCATTGACGAAAATCTTACGGGACAAAGGCACCATGAACGGCATGATTACGACGAACGCCGATTTTGATATCGAAGATGTTCGTTCGCGGCTTTTGTCTTATACCACAGGGGATGTCGTATCAAAGGTCACCTGTGATACGAAGACGGTGCTTTCCGGCAGCGGGAAAAAAGTTGCCCTGTTGGACTTAGGAGCGAAGAATAATATTTCAAGAGAACTGAACCGCCGAGGTTGTGAGGTTGTTATTTATCCGGCGCATACCCCCGCTTCCGAGATTATTGCGGATAAGCCGGACGGGATCATGTTGTCGAACGGACCGGGCGACCCGAAGGACTGCGGAAGCATCATTACGGAGATCAAAAAATTATACGATACGGATATCCCGATTTTCGCCATCTGTTTAGGACATCAGTTGATGGCTTTAGCGACGGGCGCCGATACACATAAAATGAAATACGGACACCGCGGCGGCAATCATCCGGTAAGGGATATTGCCACCGGACGGGTCTATATTTCTTCGCAGAACCACGGATACGTTGTCGATACCGATACGCTGAATCCGTCCGTTGCCCGTCCGGCATATGAGAATGTCAATGACGGGACAAATGAGGGGTTGGAATATTGCGGCAAAAACATTTTTACCGTGCAGTTCCACCCGGAAAGCTGTCCCGGACCGCTTGACAGCGGGGAGTTGTTTGATAAGTTTCTAAAGATGATGGGGGAAAAAGATGTCTAAGGATACGTCGATAAAAAAGGTATTGGTGATCGGCTCTGGACCGATCGTCATCGGACAGGCGGCGGAATTTGACTATGCCGGGACGCAGGCGTGCCGCTCCTTAAAAGAAGAGGGTGTTGCAGTTGTTCTTGTCAATTCCAATCCGGCGACGATCATGACCGATAAGGATATTGCGGATGCGGTCTATATTGAGCCGCTTACGACAAAGGTCTTAGAACAGATCATCATAAAAGAACAGCCGGATTCCGTCCTGCCGACGCTCGGCGGACAGGCGGG
>CAJOQZ010000285.1 GCA_905236585.1 uncultured Lachnospiraceae bacterium | reverse complement strand
GTTTTTGAGCGCCGCCGCAACGACCGTCCCCGCCGCAACGGACGCATCCAGTTCCAAGCCCTGCATGAATCCCATGCCGCGGCGCTTAAGGACAAAATCATACCGCTTTACAAATCCATCCAGCGTTTCTTCGAGATAAGGCGCCGTTCTTTTTACATGGTCCGTTATTCGGCGTTCCCTCATCATTCGGATGGAAGTACATACCGCCGCAAGCACCAGCGGATTCCCGCCGTACGTGGTGCCGTGGTCGCCCGGCATCAGCGAGCGTCCGGCAACTTTTTCGGTCACCGCAAATGCGCCGACGGGAAGCCCTAACCCCAGCGCCTTTGCCGTCGTGATCACATCCGGCGTCACGTTGTAATGTTCATATGCGAACATTTTACCGGTACGCCCCATGCCGCACTGGATCTCATCAAAGATCAGCAGCATATCGTGCGCGTCGCATAATTTACGCAGCCCCGACAAAAACTCCTCCGTTGCCGGATGGATGCCTCCCTCGCCCTGCAGCGGCTCCGTGATAACGGCGATCGTCCGTTCGTTGATCAATTTTTCTGCGCTGCCAAGGTCGTTAAACTTCGCGAACTTCACGCCGTCGACCAACGGATAGAACGGCTCGCGGTAATGCTCGTTGCCTGTTACCGAAAGCGCCCCCATCGTCCTGCCGTGGAAGGACTGCCCCATGGCGATAATCTCATGCCCCGCATGACCATCGCGAAGATAGCCGTACTTTTTTGCCGTCTTCAAAGCCCCTTCGATCGCCTCTGCGCCGCTGTTCGTAAAGAAGACTTTATCCATGCCGGTCACGTCGCAGACCGCCTTTGCCGCATCCGCGAGGGGAACGGTGTAATACAGATTCGACGTATGAAGGAGGGTATCGACCTGTTTTTTTACTGCGTCGGAAAACTCCCTATCGCCGTAACCGAATGCCATGACCCCGATTCCCGAACCAAAATCCAGATATGCCCTGCCGTCGGTATCATACAGATAAACGCCCTCGCCGCGCTCAAACACGACCGGAAACCGGTTATATACGTGAAGCAGGTATTCGTCCGCAAGTTCTATCCGCTCACTCTGCGTCATTGCCGTTCATCTCCTCCTCGTCTCTGAAAATCATTGTGCCGATTCCCTTATTCGTAAATATTTCAAGCAGCAGACAGTGCGGAATCCGCCCATCCAGAATATGGACACGGTTCACGCCGCTTTCGATAGCGTCGATGCAGTTGCCCAGTTTCGGAAGCATGCCGCCGCCGATATTGCCGCTCTCCAACAGATGGCGCGCCGCGCTTACCGTAAGCCTCGAAATCAGGCTGCTCTTATCATCCGGATCGGCGTAGACGCCCTCAATATCGGTTAAAAATGCCAATTTTTCCGCGCCGAACGCCCGTGCGATCGCGCACGCCGCGTCATCCGCATTGATATTGTACGTTAAGAAATCCTTGTCCATTCCGATGGGACAGACGATCGGCAGAAAATCCTTTTCCAATAGATCGACTAATATTTTCGGATTTACTTCCGTAATCTCTCCGACAAATCCGATATCCTGTCCGTCGGAATACTTTTTCTCGACCGTAAGCAGTCCTCCGTCCTTGCCGCTTACGCCCACTGCCGCAACGCCAAGTTTCTCGACCATTGCTACCAGCGACTTGTTGACGCGGTTCAAAACCATTTCCGCGATCTCCATCGTGTCCGCGTCGGTTTTGCGCAGTCCGTTTACAAATTCCGGCTCCATGCCGCTTTTCTCCACCCAGCGGCTGATATCTTTGCCCCCGCCGTGGACAATGATCGGCTTGAATCCGACTAATTTCAACAGCGTCACATCTTCAATGACCTGCTGCTTTAAGTTCTCATCCAGCATTGCCGAACCGCCGTATTTAACGACAATGACCTTGCGGTTGAACTGCTGGATATAGGGAAGCGCCTCGATCAATACCTGCGCTTTTTCCATGACTTTCTGCATATTTTCCGACATGGTTCAATCCTTTGCTTCGTGGTGCTTTTTCTTCACTTCATACATCTTCGAATCGCTGCGGTGGATCAGTTCGTCGATATCATCCGACCTGCCGTCGTTGCAAACAATGCCGACCGAAACACCGGTTCCGCACTCGTAGATGGAAAACGACTTCAGCGCCGCTTTTTCAAAGGAGCGGATGCGCTCCTCCAATTCATCCTTGCTGCGGATCTCGTCAATTACCGCAAATTCGTCTCCGCCGAGCCGTGCGATCAACGCATTCGGGAAATACCTGCGGATTTGGCTTGCCGTAATTTCAAGAACCCGGTCGCCGATATTGTGCCCATAGGTATCGTTCAAGAGTTTGAAATTGTCAAGGTCAATGTAGAGCAGATGAAATTCGTTATGAATATTCTCCGCAAGGAAATCGTAAAAATACCGGCGGTTATAAAGCCCCGTCAACATATCGGTATTCGCCGCCTTAAGGATCGAACGCTCATATGTCCGCTGATAGGTAATGTCCTGCATCACGCCAAAATATCCGGATATATTGTCAAAGAAATCGCGGATCTCCAGTTCCGTGATCATAAACTGCTTGATCTTGCCGTCCACGCGGATCTGATACTCCCGCGTAACGGAGTGGTTTAAGACATCCACCCTCTCCTCGCCTTTTGGCGTTGCGACAGACAACTTCCATGACGGATAGTTGAATTTCTCAACAAAACCTTCCTCGTCATCCATGTCCTGATATGTGATTCCCGACCCCGCCACAATCCGCCGGAAATACGTGTTCATGCGCACAATCTTCCAATCCTGCGTAAAAATCGTTATCGGGAACGGCAAATTCTCCGTAAGGATCGATAATTCTATGCCGAGACTTTTGAAATTCGTCACGTCATGTCCGACTCCGACCGTACCGAACAGATTCCCGAGCGGATCATAAAACGGCGTCTTATACGTCGTAAACTGCTTCATGCCCTCTCTTGTCGTCACCGGTTCGTCCGAGATGTAGGTTTTCCCGGTTGCAATCGCTATCTCTTCCGATTCCGCACAGGCAAAATCATTTCCTTCCTCCGGGCGCGGCGCATCCCAAATGTAAAAATGATCCTTGCCGATAATGTCGTCTTTTGTTTTGTGGACGATTTCGGTAAAGGCATCGTTGACCATCATATGAATGCCGTCCAACCGCTTGTACCAAAGCATGTCCGGTATCGTATTGATCGTAGTATACAGGGCATTTTCATAAAATGCCTGCCCAAAATGGTCTTTTAGGGCATTCAGAAGAAGAAGATAACGCTTCCGTAACAGCGCCTCATCCATCGTCGATGGCAATACATCCTCCACCTGCTCCAATACATCCGCGATATCTCCCGTGTCGCCGACATAGACCGCATGGAAACGCGCTCTGTTGCGGGCAAGCGCCTCCCTCAAATGATCCGCGTCATCGGTCAAAAGAAGCAATTCCACGCCCTCCGCCGGACGGCATCCATCCGAAAATGTTTCCATATGGCTTTCTATGCCTTGTGGAATTGGAATCCCTTTTATCTTCTCTTCCCAGTTTGTCTTAAGAAGATCGGGAACTATTGTCAACTTATAATCCACCATCATTTCCAATCACCTGCTTATACTATACTCATATATCCGCGTCACGTCTTCATGCCCCGCTGCATCAAAATATGCTCTTCCATAGTCGGCGTGCGGTACTTGACGATCACCGCCTCCTCGCCGAAATTGCGGATGACAACGTCCTCCAGCGTCTCTTCCTTTTCCACTTCAAACTGGAACACCCTGTGCGATGCGCCCTTTTTTATCTCCGCTATATAATATGTGTTCTCCATCTTAAGTAATCTCCATTGGTGTATCGACAATCAATATTGCAGTATATATTTTGCTTGCGAATGATATCTAAGTATATCTTTTATTCCTTGTATTTTCAAGGAAAAATCGTTAGGGGAAACGGGAATCAGTTTTTCTTTAATTTTTCCTTGAAAATATCCGTAAGTTCCTCTTTAACTGCACCGGATTCGAGATCCTTTGCGGATATTTCACCTGTATATATTTTATTCATTACCACGATATAGGCTTCTCCAAGAGCCGTTGTCAGCGCAGCCGCCGTCGCTCCGCTTATCGTGCCGCCGACAGCCGTTCCAACGCCGGGTATAAGTTTGAAAATATTTGCCGCGAGCGTCTTTCCCGCAAATGTTGTTGATGCCGTCCCAATCAAAGAGGACACTATGCCTGTCAGCAGCGACTTGGAAACCTCCAATCCATAAATTGCGGTAATTCCTGCAATCATGCCTATCTGTGTCGGAACAAGCGCAAAACTATCCGAAAAAGGAAGCGGAATGTAACCCTCGCCAAAACTCGTAGCAGCCGTCGCTATTACCGCGGCATGCGCCCTCTCCTGCTTTATTTTTAAGGATGCCTTCTGCGCATTCGCCCATGCTTTCTGAGCCGCCTGTGGGAGAATGGAATAATTTTTCTAACGGATTTATTGTTTTGAACATGTTCGTCTGTAATAGACATCTCTCCCTGCAAATCCTTTTGTTCCACATTATAATTTGTCATTTCTGTTGCTAAATTCTTTGCGGCAATAGTAAGAGTTGGCAGAAAATCTGCAGGGGGACGATTGTCTTTGACACCCAGCTTTTTCTTCATATCCCTTGTTGTGTTTCCACCAAAAAGAGCCGTGTCACCCTTTGAGCGTATCCTTCCAAAACCGGCATCATCCACCCCACGCTCATATATATTCTGTGATAAGCGCTTTTCTGATTCCTTAAGCTTTTCTCTTGCATTGCTGCGCTCAATAAAAGTTATCCTTTCCTCTATAAGCTCCTGCTTTCTAGTCTGCAATGCAAAATAACTTTGTGCAAAAGCGATTTCTTCTTTTTGAGGATCTCCATTCTGAGCAATTAGGTAACAGGCATATCGTGTAAGCATAAAGTCTTTTATTTTTCGTTCCGCTCCGCTTCCAATTTCGACCATTTTCGTGACCTCACGAAAATGGTCTGAAACCGTATTCTCTGCATTTTCACAAGCATCTATGCTTCGCTGATTTTCACCGCTCAACTCCGAACCGAACTTCTGGTATATCAGCTTCTTGTGTATTGGTTTCCGTATTTCCGTTGATTTCGGCAAGTCAAACAATGTTGTACCTCCTACTTGATTACCAAGAAAGATATCAATTCAAAATCATCCAATCCGTTAATGCTTTCCGACAGGAATCTCATCTGCTTACCGCTAAGGAAGCTGTCTATCTCGCTTTCGTCCTTAATTTCAATAATAGAAGCTATTGAGTCACCAAGCAGCTCCGAATACTTTCCCATCTTTCGTCCGTCATCTGTTTCCTTGTTGAATATGGCGCAAAGCTCCCAGTCAGGCTCCTTCTTTCCCTTACAAAGCAATCGGAAAGCGTCCAACATCTCCTTCGGTGATAGATGGTCTATCACAACCTCACCGTCTTCTGACAGATATACCATATAGAACGGATGCAGACGGTTCTGACTGTTTATATTAACTTCGTTCTTTACATTTCGAAGTACAAATATCACCCCTGACGGCAGCTCATCCGTAGCCGATACCACCGCATTCATTCCATGGGGTGCTTTTTCAAGCTCAGGATGCTCTTTGATATAATCCAGCAGATCTAGTCTGAACTCATTTAATCCCAAGTCCATAATGGAGATACCCGTAGACATTTCTTCGATATCTACAACTTCCTCCTGCAAACGCTTAAGCTGCTGTTTACGGTACTCCAAATCACCCTTTTCTTCAGGACTAAGGACATTATCATCACCTGTAGCTGTCATATCCACTATCTTCATTCGGGTTTCAACACGAGTTTTCAGGTTGATGTACTCATCCAAAGTGATGTCGGGTCAAAAGTTCACAAGCTGTATACAGCTATTCCTGCTACCGATACGGTCTATACGACCAAACCTCTGTATGATACGGACAGGATTCCAATGAATATCGTAGTTTATAAGGTAATCACAGTCCTGCAGGTTCTGACCTTCCGAAATACAATCAGTTGCAATAAGGATGTCTATTTCTGCCTTCTGATTCGGCATCAGCAGTTCCTTATCCTTTGAAATTGGCGAAAAACAGGTCAGGACAGTGTTAAGGTCGGTGTGTAAACCCTTTATTGATGTTTTACCGTCAATAGAACCTGTTACAATGGCACTATCAAGACCAAACCTTTCTTTTGCAAACTGGCTTACATTCCCATACAGATAGTCTGCCGTATCCGCAAAAGCCGTAAATATAATAATCTTCTTATTCCCATCATTGATAGGATGCTCTTGCTTATCCTCTATCACTTCAAAGAGTGTCTGGAGCTTGCTGTCGTGTTCGGGTGTGATGTCAGCCACCATATCAATCAGCATGTCAAGTATCTCCCTGTCCTGTTCAAGTTCTCGCTTCCATGTCTTATAATCCATGTCAGCAATATCAATCTTTACCTTACGGCCAATAGCAAAAATGTCATCATTCTGGTCATCCTCGTCAAAGTCCGTATCCGCAAGGTCTAACATTTCAAGTGACTTCCTATTCTTGCTATTCTCATAATCAAGTATGTCCGCTATCGTACCTGAAATAAGCCCACGGATTCTTTCAATCGTAAGCCTGAACGCATACACAGAGGACTCCATACGCTTCATAAGGTTGACCGCCATGAGGTGACGGATACCCTCTTCTCTTCCTGCAAGTGTGATACCCTTATTGCCATCTTTTCCGTACAAACTCTCGTATTTCTCTACCTTACTTGCCAGCACATAAAGTGATGGCGTGTATATACACAATGTTAAAAGATTTAACTGTTCAAATATTTCGTTGTAATTTATAGCTTTATCAAGGTCAGTAAGCCCAGGTCTTTTTGATATCGGTATGTTCCGTTTAGGGAAGGTTCCAATGTCTGATGTATCATAGTATTTTTGTATATGCTTCCGTGAACGGGCGATAGTAACACTATCCAACAGTTCAAAGAAATCAAAATCCAGCATTTTAAGGAGCTTGTTGGTCGTTCTGTCCTTTGGTTCCCATTTACTCCAAGTATTAAAAGCAGTCTGTGCCTGCTTAAAGATTTCATCTATCGTCTTATCCGTATTAAGCTTCTCATCAAGCAAACGGTTCTCCCCCTCGTATGCAAGGGCAAGCTGGTTCTTCAGGTCTACAAATCTGTTATTTACGGGCGTTGCAGACAACATAAGTACCTTGGTCTTTACGCCTTTACGGATTATCTTATTCAGTAGTTTCAGGTAACGGTTTTCCTTTTCATCCTCGCCTGATACCTTACCGCCATTACGGAAGTTGTGGCTTTCATCAATAACCACAAGGTCATAGTTACCCCAATTCAGCCTGTCGAGGTCAAGACCATTGGACGAGCCACGCTCTCTGTTAAGGTCCGTATGGAAAAGGACATCATATCTCATACGGTCGGCAGCTATAGGATTGTTCACATAGTTGTCCTTATAGGTGTTCCAGTTATTTGCCAGCTTCTTCGGGCAAAGTACGAGAACGGACTTATTCCGATTTTCATAATATTTGATGACTGATAACGCCGTAAATGTCTTACCAAGACCAACGCTATCAGCCAAAATGCAGCCGTTATACTTTTCCAACTTATTGATTATGGCAAGAGCAGCATCCTTTTGGAAGTTATATAACATTCCCCAAATCTTGCTTTCCTTAAAGCCCGTGGCCTCGTTCGGAAGGTCATCCTCGGAAATATCCTCCAAAAACTCATTAAAAATATTGTATAGCGTTACAAAATACAGATAATCAGGTGAGTTCTCGTTATATACGGTTGTTATACTGTCTATAACTTCTTCCGTAACCTCCTGAAGCTTGGTATCATCGTTCCAAAGCTGTTCTCATGGGTTATATTTGACTTGAATACTGCCTTCTGTCTAATCCAATCAGCACATTCCTTGGCTATCGCCTTCTGGGTCATTTCATTACGAAGCTTAACCTCGAACTCCGAGCCATATAGATTCCGTTCTCTCTCCTGCCTTGGGATGTAGAACTCCCTCTTTTCCTTCTTTGCCCGTTCCTGAACGAAGGTCGGTGATGTAAAGATGAAACGGAGTCCATCAACATTCTTAAGTTCCTTTTTCAACTCCGAAAAGGCATAGATAGAAAAACACGCCGCCGCAATGGACACCTTGCTGCCCCTCTGTATCTCAACAGACAGGTCATCTCTCAATGTTTTGTTGACATTATCAATAAGTTCCATTAATTCAAACCCTTCTATGCAACTTCCCCTATACAAAGCAAAAGTACAAAAAGTCCTCTCATGCAGACAATTTGTACTTTTCGTGAATTATCCCGTTATTTTTGACTCTGGTATGAAAAAAATTTCATAACACCTACGACCGATAATCCGCGTTGATCTTCACGTAATCATATGTCAGATCGCAGCCCCATGCGGCGGCTTCGGCTTCTCCCTGCTTCATGTCGCAGGTTACGGTAACCGCTTCCTCGGATAATATCCTGCTTGCCTCTTTTTCGCTGTAGCCGCATGCGACGCCGTTTTTCACAAGCGCGATGTCGCCCGCTGCGCTGCTTACAAAAAGGTCGACCTGCCCCGGGTCAAAATCTACCCCCGCGTAACCGAGTGCGCAAAGAATCCGCCCCCAGTTCGCGTCATGTCCGAAAATCGCCGCTTTTGTAAGGTTCGAGGTGATGACGGATTTTGCCAATATCTTCGCTTCGTTTTTATTTCGCGCATGGATGACCTTCGTCTCAAACAGCGCCGTCGCCCCTTCGCCGTCCCCCGCCATTTTTTTCGCCAATGTCTCATTGACAAAGTAAAGCGCCTCGCAAAACGTATCATACGCCTCGCCGGATTCGGCTATCAGGGCATTGCCTGCCATGCCGTTCGCCAATACAACGCAGGTGTCGTTCGTAGACGTATCGCCGTCCACCGAAATCATATTATAGGTATCTTCCACCGTATCGGAAAGCGCCTCCTGCAGACGCTCCTTTGTAATCGCCGCGTCGGTCGTGATAAAAGAAAGCATGGTTCCCATGTTTGGATGGATCATGCCGCTGCCCTTGCACATACCGGCAACGGTGACCGTTGTTCCGTCAATTTCCACGCTTACCGCTATTTCCTTCGGCTTCGTATCGGTCGTCATGATCGCCCGCGCCGCCGCGTGCGCGGCTTCTTTTG
>CAJOQZ010000284.1 GCA_905236585.1 uncultured Lachnospiraceae bacterium | reverse complement strand
TTTGGTGCGCACGTTAGAGGAACTCGGCGTCGGCAGACCCTCGACCTATTCCCCGACGATCTCCACCATCTTAAAGCGCAACTACATCGCAAAAGAGGGGCGCAATTTGATCGTCACCGAACTTGGCGAAGTAGTCAATTCCATTATGAAGGAGTCGTTCCCCTCTGTCGTTGACAAGTCGTTTACGGCGCGGATGGAGACGCGGCTTGACGAGGTGGAAGAAGGCAAGGTCGACTGGAAGAACATCTTGCGCGACTTTTATCCCGATTTTGAAAAAGCCGTCGAAAAAGCGGAAAAAGAGATCGAAAAGGTTAAAATCGAAGACGAAGTGACCGATGTAATATGTGAGAACTGCGGCAGGAATATGGTCGTGAAGTTCGGACCGCATGGGAAATTTTTGGCGTGTCCGGGCTTTCCGGAGTGCCGCAATACCAAGCCGTACCTTGAGAAAATCGGCGTCACATGCCCCAAGTGCGGACGGGATATCGTTGCGCGGCGGACGAAGAAGGGAAGACGCTTCTATGGATGCGAGGACTATCCGACCTGCGACTTTATGAGCTGGCAGCGTCCGGTGAAGAAGCAGTGCCCTGACTGCGGCGGATATATGGTGATAAAAGGCAAGAACATAGTCTGTGCCGACCCCGAATGCGGTCATGTCGAGAAGCGGCAGGATGAGGATACAGACGAGTGAGCGTGGAATTACTGGATAAAACGAGGAAGATCGGCAAACTCCTCCATAACAATAATTCCTCGAAAGTCGTTTTCGACGATATCTGTTCGGTCTTAACCGGGATTTTGGACGCGAGCGTGCTTGTCATTAGCAAAAAAGGCAAGGTATTGGGGATTGCCCGTGCGCTGCGGCGGACAGGCATTTCCGAAAAAATGGTTGACAAGGTCGGCGGCTTTTTGGATGCGGCAATGAACGAGCGGCTGCTTTCGGTTCTTTCCACAAAGGAGAACGTGAACTTGGAGACGCTTGGTTTTGCGAGGGAGGATATCGAGGGCGTTGCGGCGATCATCACGCCGATTGATTTTGCGGGAGAGCGGTTCGGCACGTTGTTTGTATACCGCGCCGGACGGGCGTTTGGCATAGACGATATCATTTTATGCGAATACACCACGACGGTGGTCGGCTTGGAGATGCTTCGCTCCCTCAATGAAGAGGCGGCGGAAGAAGACCGGAAAAAACAGGTGGCAAAAGGCGCGCTTGCGACGCTGTCCTTAACCGAGCAGGAAGCCCTCATCCATGTATTCGAAGAATTAAAGGGTGCGGAGGGCGTGCTGATTGCGTCGAAGATTGCGGACGAGGCGGGGATTACGCGGTCGGTGATCGTTAACGCTCTGCATAAACTGATCAGTGCGGGCGTTATTGATTCGAAGTCCGCCGGAATGAAAGGAACGTACATCAAAGTCAGAAATGAATATATTTTTGACGAACTCGACGCGTTGAAAAAAGCGGAGGGTACCGGATAATTATATATGGACAGGGAAGATGAGATTGTGTAAAAGGAGTTGCATGAAGCGGCTCCTTTTGCTTTTTTATAAAAAAGCGCATAACCGTTCCAAAGATCCCGGAGGGCTGTAAAAATCATACATCTTGTAGCAAATTATTTATTAAAACACAATATCATGTAAAAAAGACTTGTGTTTTTGTTCACCACTTATTATAATGTATATGATACGAAGGAGGAGAGCCTATGATCACATCCAACGCGTTTGATTATGTCAATGTGCTTGACAAGGCAATGGATACCAGTTGGAAGCGGGAGACGGTCATCGCGAACAATATCGCGAATGCCGACACGCCGACTTACAAGCGCAAGGATATCGACTTTGCGTCTGCCCTCGAAGAGGAGATCAAGCGCATCCGTTATACGTCCATCGACAATGCGGTGCGCAACATGGATCTGGATGATGTGAACCCGGAAGTATATACCGACCACGCGCATTATTCCTACCGGATCGATAAGAACAACGTCGATCCCGATACGGAGAATGTAGAACTGGCGTCCGAGCAGCTGCGGTATCAGACGCTGACTACCGCAATGAACATGGAATTTGCCCGGTTCAAGTCGGTTATCAAGTAGGTGTAAGGGGGTAAGATCATGGCATTATTTCAAAATTTCGATATCGCGGCGTCAGGAATGACGGCACAGCGCCTTCGTATGGATACGATCGCGGAGAACATTGCGAACGTGAACACGACCCGGACGCAGGAGGGCGGTCCGTATACGCGCAAGGTCGTACAGTTTCAGGAAAAATATCTGAATCCGAACTTTGCGGCGACGCTCGAAAGTTACATGAAGTCCTACAAGGGCAACGGGGTGCGCGTCCGCCGGATTTACGAGGATACGGAGACGGATTATATCATGGATTATGACCCGTCGCATCCGGATGCGGACGACAACGGATATGTGACCTATCCGAACGTGAATACGGTTACGGAGATGACGAACTTAATTGATGCGTCGCGTGCGTATCAGGCAAATGTGACTGCGTTCAATGCGCTAAAGCAGATGACGACGCAGGGCATCTCCATCGGACAGTCGTAATTTGGTTTTTAGGGGAGAGCATCCATGAATGAACTGCTTCAGATTGCCGATTTAAGCGGCTTATACAAGACGATGCCGCAGTCGGCGCCGAAATCCGCGCAGCTTGGCGGGAATGAGGGAGAGGACTTTCAGACAGTCTTAGATTCCGCCATGGGACTTATCGGGGAGACGAATACGCTCCAGAATAAGGCGCAGATGGAGGAGTTGAAATTCGAACTCGGCTACGCCGAGAACTCGCATGACCTGTTCGTCGCCGAACAGAAAGCATCCATAGCGCTGCAATATACGGTTGCGGTGCGGGATCGCTTCTTAGAGGCGTACAACTCAATCATGCAGACACAGATCTAATTGCATAAAGGGGATAGAATACAGATATGACGCATTTATGCGGCAGTTTCTGTATTGGAGACCCGAACAGACATGAGTATGTAGCCCGGTAGGGCGGAATACGAATGGATGTAGGATTGCGGGAGTGCAAAGCACGGAGCAATCCGTAATGCAATTATCAAAAAAAGGAGAAAACGATACTATGCCTGAGCGAGTCCAGCAACTGCTGCGGCGATTCTTAGAATGGTGGAATGCCTTAAACCGCCGCCAGCACATCCTTATCATATCCGCAATCAGCGTCGTCATAATTGCCGGCGGTATTTTGGCGTTCGTCATGACCCGCCCGACAATGATCACGCTCGTTACGGCGGAGACGGCGGAGCAGTCCCAGACGATACAGAACTTACTGGAAGGGGACGGCATTGCATACAAGCGCAGCGACGACGGAATGACCTATACGATCAACCAGAAGGACGAAGCCGCAGCGAGCATCCTCTTAGGCGTCAACGAGATCCCGACGAACGGCTATACGATCGACGACGTTTTGGACGGCAGTTTTTCCACGACGGAAGCGGATAAGCAGAAAAAATATAAAGTCTATCTCGAAGAGCGTTTCAAAAAGCATTTGGAGACGCTTTCCAATATCAACAGCGCGGAAGTGACGCTGTCCATCCCAGATGACGACGGAACGCTGATCGCCAACGAGCAGGACGCGTATGCGAATATCATCTTAGACATGGAAGACCCGACGCTGATGACGGCGAAAATGGCGCAGGGCATTGCCAAATATGTTGCGACGGGCTTAGGCAACGACGATACGGACAACATCACGATCCTCGACGTCAACGGCAACACGCTGTTTGTGGGGGGAGAAGAAGCGACCTACGAGGAACTTGCCTCGGAAACGGCGTCCAAGAACGAGCAGCTGCGCCGTTCGAGAGAGCGTCTGGTTGCGGATGAAGTGAAGAAAGTTTTCTCCACCAACGACGGTTCGCGGGCGATGTTCGATAACGTTGAGGTCGGCATCAATCTTGTGATGAATTTCGATACGACAAGTTCCGTGGATTATCACTATTATGTCGACGAGGGGCAGACCCAGGGCTACTTGGACAGCCACGAGGAGCGGTCGGCGACGACGGTCAACGGCGTCGGCGGTACGCCGGGTACGGATTCGAATGATGATGAGACTTACGTGATCGAGGATACCGGTTCTTATACGACTTCTTCCTCGGAGTTGATTGACGATTATCTGCCGAGCGAGACGATTACAACGAAAGAGGGAGAGATCGGCGTTGTCAATTATGAAAATTCTTCCATTTCCGTAGTCGCGTACAACAACGTGATCTACAACGAGGATCAGTTGAAGGCGGCGGGACAGTTGGAAGAGATGACGTTTGACGAGTTCGTACAGCAGAACAATGCACAGGTCGTCAACGAAGTGCCGGAAGAAGTGTTCCAGGCAGTTGCGAACGCGACCGGCATACCGCGTGCCAATGTATCAATTTTATCCTATGATGTGCCGATGTTCCAGTATTCGGAAGGCTCCGGCCGGTCGATCACGGATTACATCCAGATTGCGCTTGCGGTACTGATCTTCATAATGCTCGGCTTCGTAGTATTCATGTCCTTACGCAGACAGGAAGAGGAAGAAGTCGCCGAGGAGGTTACGGTGGAAGACCTGATCGAACAGCAGCAGCAGGCGGACGAAGAAGCGGCGTTAGAGAGCGAGTTGGAGGATATTAACTACTCCGACAAGTCCGAGGCGCGTATCATGATCGAGAACTTTGTAGAAGAGAAGCCGGAGGCAGCGGCGGCATTGCTGCGGAACTGGCTGAACGAAGATTGGGGATAGGTAGACGGTTATGGCTGATGTAGCGGCATTTGATCCGGAAGAAAACGCGGCGGCGCTCGAAGGGTATTCCGGCGTACAAAAAGCGGCAATCCTGCTGATTACGCTCGGCCCCGAGCGGTCGGCGGATATATTCAAGCACTTAAAAGAAGATGAGATTGAGGAACTGACGCTGGAGATTGCGAATACAAGAAGCATTTCTCCCGAGGTCAAGGATGCGGTCATCAATGAGTTTTATCAGGTCTGCTTAGCGCAGCAGTATATCGCGGAGGGCGGCATCGGCTACGCGAAGGAACTTCTGGAAAAAGCATTGGGCGACGAAAAAGCCCAGAGTGTAATTACCAAACTTACCGCCTCTTTGCAGGTTCGTCCGTTCGAGTTTATCCGCAAAACGGAACCGGCGCAGGTGTTGAACTTTATTCAGGACGAGCATCCGCAGACGATCGCGATGATTTTGTCCTATCTTGCACCGGCGCAGGCATCCATGATCTTAGGCGCCCTGACCCCGGAAAAACAGGCGGACGTCGCGAAGCGTATTGCTCTGATGGATCGGACGTCCCCGGAAGTCATCAAGGAAGTGGAGCGCGTATTGGAACGGAAGTTATCCTCGCTGATCAATCAGGATTACACATCGGCAGGCGGCGTAGACGCTGTTGTTGCCATCTTAAACGCGGTAGACCGCGGTACAGAGAAG
>CAJOQZ010000283.1 GCA_905236585.1 uncultured Lachnospiraceae bacterium | reverse complement strand
GCAAAGAAGTTCGGATATGAATTTTACTGTTTGGGAGGCTCGGTCTTCTTCCGCAAGGCAAAAAGCGATACGGTGGAATTGTTTGAATTAAAGACCGATACCGGCATCCGGAGCCTGAATGTCTCTTACGACATCACCGGCATTGTGGGCGCCGTGGAGGTGCGGGGCCTAAACGCCGGCACCGGCAAGGTCGTCAAGAAAAAGATGAAAAATACCAACAAACTTTCCCAGGGTTCGAAGGCAAAGAGCATTGTGTCGGACTCCAAATACATTTACGTAGATCCGACGGTGAACGCGGCGTCTGCGGCAAGCGGGCGGGCGACCTATCTTCTCGATGATATGAGTTACCGTCTCGGCTCTTTGGAGATGGTGATGCAGGGACTGCCGGAGATGGTACCGGGGCGGTTCATCCGCCTTACGGACTTCGGTACGGCGGTATCGAACCAGTTCTACGTGACGTCCGTCCAGCACCGGCTTAGCGCCGATGGAACCTACGAAATGAAAGTGACCGGCAAGGCGGCGAAGATGGAGTCGGCGCTGCCCGGCGTCTGAGGCAGACTCCCTTAAAGCACCCTGTCCCGTTATTACAGTATAAAAGAACGGAGTAAACCTTATGGCAATTTTTGATATTTTTGAGGAAATATCCGAAAAGGCAGTAACCAAGAGCGAGACCGGCGATCCCCGGATATTCGGCGTTGTCGTCGGCGAGGTAGTCAACTGTTATTCGGAAACGATGCCCGGCAGAGTCTGCGTATCCATCCATGTGCGCGACGCCGAGGCGAACGTCCTCCGGTGGGCGCGGGTGGCGTTCCCGAGTTTCGGCAGCGACTGGGGCTGCTATTTCCTGCCCGAGATCGGCGATCAGGTGTTAGTCGCATTCGATCAGGGAATCATCGACCAGCCTTACGTGATCGGATGTATCGCAAAGGATAACTCCGCGTATTTACGCAAGGTAAAGAACATCATGAACACCCACAAGCGAATCACGACGAAGCACGGCAACTCGATTACGTTCGAGGATGAGGTCGCCGGCGAGGGCGAGAATGATTCGATGCGGATATTCACGGCTGGAGAGGGGCATGAGGTCACCCTCGACAATGCGAAGAAGAAGATCGTCATCCAGGATAAGGAGAAGAACTGCCAGATCGAGATGGGAACCCTGCGGGGGGACATCACCATCCAGGCAATGCACAAGATGACGATCAAGGTCGGGGAGACAATTTCTATTACGCTAAACGGCGAGACCGGCAAGATTACGATCGATGCCGGCGCCCTAAGCGCAGCGACGACCGGAAAGATGATCCTTGACGGCGGCGGCAAGGCGCAGTTAAATGGTGCGACGGTAACGGTGGAATCCCAAGGCATGCTGTCTTTGAATTCCGCCGGAATGGTAAAGGTGGAAGGCAAGCCGATCAAACTCGGCTGATACATGGGGATATGTCATGGAAGAAAAAGATTTTTTAGGGATGGGAATGAAATTCCCCCCACAGATCAATCCAGCGACCGGAAGGTTCGTTACGGTGTCGGAGGCGGCGCTGATCCGCCAGTCATTGTACCTGATCCTTTCCACGCAGCTTTCGGAGCGTCCGATGCGCCCGGACTTTGGATCGAATATGATGGCGCTTGCCTTTTTGGATATCAATATGGGCAATATCAATATGATCGTCCGCTCTGTCCGTGAACAGATTACAAGGCAGGAGCCCCGGGTCGATTCGATCACGGTGGACGTCCGGCAGGGCGTCGTGGAAGGGGCGATCCTTTTTGACATCGGCTACACGATCCGCGCCACCAACACCAGAGACAATATGGTCTATCCGTTCTATCTGAACATGGAACCGGAAGAGGAAGAAGAGGAAACAGAAGAGTATGAGCCGGAAACCATCGAAGAAGCTGAATCTTGATACGAGAAACCGTTCCGATATCGAAAACGCGATCGAAAGGCTCGCGGACAGTTATGACACGGGCTGGCATATGGACAGGGAGCGTCCTGACATCGGCACCGCGCTGGCACATGTGTTCGCGGGGCAGATGGAAGAGAACATTGATCGCGAAAATGAGATACTGGAGCGTTATCATACGGAATTTGTCAACATGCTGGATCTTTCTCTCCTTCCGGCGCGTCCGGCGACGGGGATCGTGATCGTTTCCCTTCTGCCGGATACGGTGCGGGGAGTGGGCATTCCGAAAGGAACCAAATTCTTAACGACCGACGATCCGCCGTATGTCTTTGAGGCGATCCATTCGGTCTATATCACGTCGTCGACCTTAGACTGTGCGTTCATGACCGATTTTGAGGAGGGAACGCTGACCTTTGTGTCCGAGGAGGGGGAGATAAAGCCGTTCATCCTCTATGGACGCTGTGACGATTATCCGGTCAATGAGGCTGTTTTTTCCCATCCGTACCTGTTTGACGCGCAGGGGGATGAACTGTTTGTGAAGATCAAGGGCAATCCGGAATTTATGCAGCGGATCTTAGACGGCACGTATTCGTTTTACTACATGAAGCGTCCGCAGCTTCGGATGTTCGGTGACGAGAAAGCCGGGCTGGAGCCGGTGCAGCAGGTTACCCTCTTAGACGACGGCGAAACCTTCATGCTTGGGATGCTGCCGGAGATAGCAGAGGAAAAGGCGGCTGAGATAGCGGAGGAAGAGGAGGACGAAGACATCGAAGAATTGATGGCGACCTCTTCGCGTAACTTAAAATCCCTCCTGATCCGGGCGAACCGTCCGGTGGAAACCGCGGTGGAAGTAGATTCCATCACTTTTTCCGCAAAAGGGAATGCGTCGGTGCCGGAAAGCGTGACGAACGGCACCAATGACTTGGAAGTCGAGCGGTTTACGCCGTTCGGGGAAACCTTATCTTTGTATGCGGAGTGCTTTATCGGGGCGGACCGATGCTTTTCCAAAGTCAACGCGACGGTAACGCTTACCTTCCACCTGTCTTTCATGGAGAACCGCGTGTCTTTGACAAGGGAAGAGGTGGACGATTCCTTAAAGATAATTAAGCGGCGTCCATCCGCCATCCGTGATGAAGCGTACACGGACGCTTATATTGACGAGATTGCGATTGAGTATTATAACGGCGTCGGCTGGAAGCGTCTGGAGATCGAGGGCGCGGGACCACAGATATTCGATTCGCGCAAGAGCGGGGATATCAACATCCGCTTTACCTGTCCGGGAGACTGGGAGCCGACTTCGGCGGGCGCGTTCGAAGGACGGTGCATCCGCCTGCAGATTACGAAGTCGGACAACTGCTACTTACGTCCGGCGGTACACCATTATCCGCTGATCCGGGGCATGCAGCTGTCTTATTCCTATGATGAGCAGTTTGAACCGGCGACAAAGACGGAACTTGTCATGGGCTCGAAGGAGATGGATATCTCCACTGCGGAGCAGCGCGGAAAGCCCTATGTGATATTTTCGGTCAGCGAATACAATTCAGACGCCCTGTATTTGGGATTTTCCAACCGAATCGAATCGGGACCGGCAAGCATTCTTTTTGAAATGGAAGAGGGCGTACGGTATAATGGTCTGGAGGCGAGGTTCGAATATTCCACCTTGGACGGTTTCAAACAGATCAAGGTGATCGACCAGACGGACGGATTTACCAAAACCGGCGTTGTCGCCTTCGTGCCGCCTTCGGACTGGTTTGCGGCGACGCTGGAAGGCGAGGAGAAGTATTGGTTCCGCATTGTGCGGCAGGAAAAGGAGAAAGCGGACGAGGACCCGACGGCGCTTCCCCATATCCGGGACATCCTTTTGAATGCGGTCAGCGTCGCGAACATCGAGACGCGGGAAGAGGAGACCGTCTATATCGAGGAGGTCGTACCGAACATGCGCTTTACGCTTGGCGCGACCGGCATCCTTGATGCGGAGGTCTGGGTCAATGAAATGGGACGTTTTTCGCAGGAGGCAATGGTCGGCTGGGCGGCGATCGATCCCGAAAATGTTCGGATGGAAACCGATCCCCGCGGCGTGGTGACTGCGTTCTTCGTCAAGTGGACGGAGGTGCAGCGGTTCGAGACTTCCCCGACCAAGCGGGTGTATCGGATTGACCGGCTGAAGAATGAACTGATCTTCGGGGACGGCGTGCATACATGGCAGCCGACGGTTTTGGACGACGACGCGGTCCGCTTTACGGTCCGCTGCTGCAACGGCGCGGTGGGCAACGTGATCGCGAACTCCATTACGGACACACGGGATTTCATGATGTATCTTGGGGATATCTACAATCCCATCAAGGCTTACGGCGGCAGCGACATCGAAAGTTTAGATAACGCGTTAGAGCGCGGCGCCGCCATCTTAAGTTCCCGCTACCGGCTGGTTACGCTGGATGATTATATTCGGGCAATCATGGCGTATTCCGACGCGATTGACGCCTGCGTCGGCATTGCGGGGCAGACTGTCGACGGCAAGACGGATGAATCTTCGATGACCTTTGTGCTTCTGATGAAGGAGTACCTGGAAGGTTCTTATGCCTTCCACCGCGTGGTGGGAGGATTGAAGCGGTTTTTGCTCTCGCAGTGCGAACTGACCGTTGTGCCGGACAAACTTTATATTATCGAGCCGGTGTTTGTTACGATTTCGGTCAGCGTGTGGGTAAATATTTTAGAACTGGACGACAGTTTCGAAATCCAGCGGCTGCTTACGGATGCGCTGGATGAATACTTGTCCCCCCTCGGTTATGAGGAGGGCTTTGGATGGCGCATCGGAACGCTGCCGAAAAAGCCGCAGATATTGATGCGTCTTGGCATCTTAAAAAGCCGTGCGATCATCCGCAAATCGGTCATGGTGGCGCAGTATTCCGACGCGGCAGGAGACCATGAGGTGGATATCGAGGAGTTGAAGGTCACGCCGTTCATGGTGCCAAGGAGCGGGCAGCATACGGTACATCTGTTGAACTGATGCCGGAAATGTGATAAGGAGCAGCGGATTATGCTTACCTATATTTCGAACGATGGAAAAACATACGAAGAGCGGATGGGCGAGGCGATCACACAGATCCCGCTTTATACGCAGGATTGGACGGATTTCAACCCTTCCGATCCGGGGCTTACGCTTTTGGAGATGATCAGCGGCTTCGAGACGCTGCAGCAGGAGCGTCTGTTGGAGGCGCCGCAGCAGGTCGAGCGGAACCTTCTCGGTCTCGTCGGCTTTCATGCGGGCAGGGGCAGAGGCGCGAGGCTTCTTTTAGCGGCGGATCATGTGACGCGTCCGGCGACGCTTCCGCAGAACTACCGATTCATGATCGGAGACATCTCATTTGAGACGAACCGCGCCATTGAGATTGACGATTACCGCGTGTTGGGCGTCTATGGCAAAAAGGCGGATGATGACGCCTTTAAGGATTTTGCCGCCGTGCTCGACCGCGAGACGAATATCCCGGCGGCGATCTTCGGAGAGAAGCCGCAGGAGGGCGACGCGCTTTACATCATTACGAACCGTCTGACGCCGGCGGGAAAAGAAACCTTATTCTACTTTGGTCTGCAGGAACGCTTTAACCGCAACCCGCGCTCCGCTGCCGGTGCAAATTCGTTTGCGACGATCCGCTGGGAGTGCTACTGCGCGGACGGCTGGAAAAAGGTCGATGTACGGGACGGGACGGATGCTTTTCTCTTAAGCGGGGAGATCAAACTGTGGATACCGGAGGACGCGGCGGTATTTACCGAAGCGCCCGAGCAGGGCTACGCCCTGAGGGCGGTTTTAGAGCGGGCGGAATATGATGTGCGCCCGAAACTTCTGAAAGTGGAGGCGTTTTTGTTCGAGGTATGGCAGAAGCGTACGTTAAGCGAAACGATCAGCGCCGGAAAATCCAACGATATCAGCATCGTAAGCGGGATACCGGAGGAATTATACGTAAACGTCTTCGCCCGGGAGAAAAAAGGGGAATCCTTCCGCCGCTATATCTATACGTCCGAGGGAGATATGCAGGGCAGATACTTTGACCGGATCGACGAAG
>CAJOQZ010000282.1 GCA_905236585.1 uncultured Lachnospiraceae bacterium | reverse complement strand
TATCACCACCATCGTCGTTTATGTTCCGCTCGCCACCATGAAGGGCATGTCGGGACAGATGTTCGCCCAACTCGGGTGGACGATCGTATTTGCGATGATTTCTTCCCTTCTTTCCGCTATGGCTTTCGTACCCTTGTTTTTCGCGTTATTCAAGCCGCAGGCAAAGGACGACGTGCCGATCAATCGGATTTTGGAAAAAGCCTACGCGTGGTATGACAGAAATATTCCACGCCTGATGTACCGCAAGAAACTGACGCTTGCCGTATCCGTCCTTCTACTGGTTCTCGCATTCGTTCTTTTTTCCATGACGGATCAGGAACTGATGACGCAGACGGAGGGCGACTCCATCACCATAACGGCAACCTACCGCAGCGGAACGAAACTGACCGCCATTGACGAACAGGCGCAGATGATCGAGGATATCATCACCGGCTATGATGATGTGGAAAGTTACAGCATGTCCGTCGGGGGGTCTTCCATGTATTCCGGCTCGTTCGGCAGCGGCTCTTCCGCGACTTTTACGGTCAATCTGAAAAAAGACCGCTCAATGGAAATGGACGAGATCAAAGCCGAACTGACTACGCGGCTTCGGGAACTGTCAAACGCGGATATCGAGATTTCAAGCGCCGACTCTTCCATGTCCATGATGTCAAGCGGTCCGGAACTCGTAATCGAAGGATATGAACTGGATACGGTAAAGGAGGCAGCATCGGCGCTTGCCGATCAGGTACGCCAGATCCCCGGCGCCCTTTCCGTTTCTTCAAGCATGGAAACGGCTTCCACGCAGATCGAGATTGTTGTCGACCCGCTGATGGCGGCAAGTTACGGGCTCACGCCCGCACAGGTTGCCGGTACGCTTTATAACATGGTAAGCGGCAGCGAGGCAATGAAGATTTCCAGCGAAGGTTCGGAATACAGCGTATTCCTCGAATTTCCAAAAGGAACCTATGACAACGCGAACAACCTGATGAACGCTTTTATCTCTTCTGCAAGCGGCGTATCCGTGCCGATCTCGGAAATTGCCACGCTGGAATATACGGACGGGCAGGACACCATCACCAAGCAGGACGGCAGATATCAGGCGACGATCTCCGCCACCTGCCTCGACGAAGACGAAAGCGATGTGCAGGATGCAATGGATGATCTCGTGGCAAAAAACGGTCTTCCGGATAATGTCAACCTGACGGAAAATTCTTTGACGGAAATGATGAATGAAGAATTCTCGGCATTAGGGAAAGCGATTGCAACGGCAATCTTTCTGATCTTCCTCGTCATGGCGATTCAGTTTGAATCCCCGCGGTTTTCTCTGATGGTCATGCTTTCGATCCCCTTCTCCCTGATTGGATCGTTCTTCCTCCTTTTTATCACGGGAAGCACGATCAGCATGACGTCGCTTATGGGGATTCTGATGCTGGTCGGAATCGTCGTCAACAACGGCATCCTGTATGTCGATACCGCAAATATCCTGATTGAAGAACAGGGCTTAAATGTAGAAGAAGCCCTGGTTCGAAGCGGAAGCCTGCGGCTCCGTCCCATTCTTATGACGACACTGACGACGATCCTTTCCATGATCCCAATGGCGCTTGGCATCGGCAACGGCACCGTCGTCATGCAGGGCATGGCGCTGATCATCACCGGGGGACTGATTACCTCGACGCTGCTGATCCTGCTTCTGCTGCCGAGTTTCTACCTGATCTTCTACCGGCAGAAATCGAGGGCGTTTGGAATGATCGATTAACCGTCTCTTGCGGAGCAGTTTCGCGTACAACCGAAGATTTAGAACTGAAAAAACAATAAATTAAAACCCGGATAGGAATCAACTCCTGTCCGGGTTCTTTTTCTTTTGCTATTACTTACCGATAACTCCCGTGCTTCGCCTTAAACTGCATCTTGTTCTCATACATTAGGGCATCCGCACGTTTGAATACCGCCTCGGCGCTTTCGTCGCCCAACTCATATTCCGCCATGCCGACGGAGGCGGAGTATCGCTCCCAAGGTTTTTTGGAATTTTTCCCGTATGCCTGCATGAACGACATCCCGATCTTGGTATAGAGCATGAACCTCTTGACATAATCCCGGTTCTTAAGCACAACTACAAATTCATCCCCGCCGATGCGGAACACCGGCGAATGCCTGTACGTTTTGCAGATGATGCCGCAGCACCCCTTTATATACTTGTCGCCCGCCTCATGCCCGAAGGTATCGTTGATATATTTTAAGTTGTTGATATCGATCATAACGATGGCGAACAACACATTCTTCAACTCGATATCCTGCGCCAGATTCTCCAGTTCGCGGTTATACGCCGCTTTGTTGCCGACGCTTGTGAGCGCATCCTTATATGCCGTCTGGCTCATCTTGCCAAGCTGTTCTTCCTTGGTCTGGATATCCTGCTTCGCCCGTGTCAGATTCGTCATGTAGTAAACGCTCTCCTTCAGCACGGACATAAACACCTGATAAATGTCTTCAATCTCGTCATTCGTCGTGATATTAAGTTCTTCCATCAGCGCAATATTATTGAAGCGGTCAGCCTCCGTCTCATAAGCAAAACCGCTCGTCTTTGACGACATTTTATTGAGGGGACCCGTAATATTCTTCCGCACGACATACATGTCAATGGCAAGCAGCGCCACCGCCGCTAAAAGGAGAAGCACCGCAAGCCGAAGGATAAATAACATATCCTGTCGATAAAGATAATCCATGGAAAAGTCAACGCACGCCGAACACGCATAGTTCCCCTGGCTGTCAAACACCGGTCGAACGTAGGAAAGCAAATAGCCCTCATCTGAACGAACCGCATACGGCGGAATCTCTCCACCGGCGCGGATCAAATCCATCTGCGCAGCATATACTTCATCCAGTTCGACCACAAGTCCCGGCTCATAGCCTTCCCCATCCACGTAATCCGTATCCTCGACATCGAGATCAAAGACCACATGCGCACCATCATAATCCAGAAGATACACATACATATACAGAATATCCGGGTAGTTGTTGCGAAGTTGATAAAATCGATCCACGATGCGGTTGTACTCGGGCATGGATTCATTTTTCTCTATGTACTCGTCCACCATGTCTCCGTCGAGTTCATACGCCATAAGTTGTGTAACGCCCTCGCCCATCCGTGAATAATCGTCAATCATGCGATTGTGAAAATACGTATGGACTAACAGCAGAACAACACACAGCAAAAAAACAAAACTCGTAGCAAAGATAAATGGCAGCCGCACGGATATGGAATGCATCCGTTTTCTGAAATTTTTATTATTGGATTTCATGGCGCTATTTTCTCTTTTTATCGGAAATGGCAGGGGTTGTGTTGGAAAACCCTGCCATCATAGTTTCTTAATTATTGAACGTCAATCCGCTGATACCGAAATTATTGAGTGCGCCTCCGCCCGACGGGTTCCATATGAGGTTGTCCCATTGATCTAACTGCGCCTCGGTCATAAAGCCGTCCGACGTACCCAGATAGCCGATCTTGTGCGAGCCGAACAGCAACGCCTTGTGTATCGCTATTTTCGGATCTTCCGTTTTCAGGAAGTAATGCAGGAAACATGCAAATACCGCATTGCCCTCGCCCGCCATGTTGACAACTTTGCCGGACTTCACCGGATCATAATGCACCTTGATCTCACGGTAGCGGTCGTATAGGATGACCCCTTTTGAGCCCTGTCCCAAAATGATGATGTCGGTATGGTACGCATCCGCAATCGACTGAACAAAGTCGAACGGGTCTTCCTTGATCGACGTATCGGAGAAATACAGAATGTTCGCATTCTCCAAAAAATCAACGTTGTACTTTTCTTTTTCACGGACAAAATTGTGAATCTTGACTGCGATTTTCTTATCCTTGCGCTTTGCCAAGTCAATAAACGGACGGCAGAAATTCGCATTGGACAAAACGAACATATCCGTATCCTTCGCGATCGGATCTGCCAGCGTCATATCATAACTCGCGTCCCGGATGTCTTTCAAATCGTCAAACACCTGCTGATTCCGCTGGTCGTCATACAGCAGCACTTCCATCGGCGTCTCGTTCAAGATCGGAAGTACGTAGTCCGTATCGAGTGTAACTTCACGTCCCGGTGGGTTAAAGATGTCAAGATTCTGCGCACGACCGACCACCGTCATGAACGCAACTTCGTCGCCGAGCCATTTTAACGCCAGCGATTCGTTAAACGCATCCCCGCCCGCCGACATATGCAGTCCGTCATGCGCATCCGTGAACGGCTCATACTCGACCGGCAGCCCCTTCGTCTTAATGATCATTTCCAACTGCGTGATTCCCGCTACGATAAACTTGAACATACCGCTATCCCTTCTGTTCTTTTTCGATATTCTTCAACGTCTCCACCACATCCGATATTCCGAATACCTTCATCAGCGCTCTATATGCTTCCAGTTCGGATTTTTTGTTATCCTTTGCTTCCATGATAAGAAAATTCCGCATTTCATCTTTCTGCATTTCTCTTATCTCCCTTCGCCAACGTTCTCACCGACTATCCCCATTATAGCACATTGGCAGTTGATTTCAAGAAAAACGGATAATTAGATATTCTCAATTACCCCCGTCACCAACTGCTTAAATTGCTTCGCCACGCGGTCCGCCGTTTCCTGCACCTCTTTATGGCTGAGTTTTTCGCGGGTCATGCCAGCCGCAAGATTCGTAATGCACGAAATGCCGCAGACTTCCATTCCCATATGCCGCGCCGCTATCGTCTCGCAGGCGGTGCTCATGCCGACTGCATCCGCACCCCATGACCGTATCATGCGTATCTCTGCGGGTGTCTCATATGTCGGCCCCGTCAGCTGCGCATATACGCCTTCCCGCAGATAGATTCCCATATCCATAGCGACTTTTTTGATTATGTCCCGCATCCGCAGGCTGTACGCCTCACTCATATCCGGGAACCGCACGCCCAATTCGTCAATATTTGCACCGATCAGCGGGTTCGGTATCGCCGTCGTAATGTGGTCGGCGATCAACATGAAGTCCCCGGGACGGAAATGATAGTTCACGCCGCCCGCCGCGTTTGTAAGCACAAGTTTTTTCGCGCCGAGGCTGCCCATCAGCCGCGTCGGCAGTACGACATCCGTCATCGGATAGCCCTCATAATAATGCACGCGTCCCTGCATGACGACCACCGGCACATCCCCGACATACCCGAAGACGAACTGCCCCTTGTGTCCGGGAACCGTTGACGTCGGAAATTGCTGTATCTTGCTGTAAGGAATTGCCTTTTCCACTTTTACCTCGGTATCTGCGTAATCGCCGAGTCCCGATCCTAAGATCAGCGCCACCTCCGGCTGAAAGTCCGTCTCTTTTCTCACGCTTTCCATGCAGGTCTGCAGTTTCTCATATACTTCGTTCATCTACGCTTCCTCCTAACCTTCATCCAGCACCGCTTCTTTTACTCATCCATCCGAAACAGCCCGCGCATCTTTTTTGCAAAAAAACCGATCAGCGGTCCCGCCGTAAATGCCGTAACAATCGTGATCACACCGAGTTTGCCGCCCAAAATCGTCCCCAGCGCAACGCAGAAGATATCAAAACAGATCTTTACGACATGATATTCTTTTTTTACGATATCTTTTAACACCATGACGATTCCGGTGAACGGGTCCAATCCGATATCCGCCGTAATATACATCGCTACTCCAAGATACAAAAGAGTGCATCCTACCGCCGCTCCGGCAATCTGAACCGGCAGCGGCTGGGTATCGACGTCAATAATCGCACGGTACATTCTGCCGCCGAGATCCACCACGAACCCATACGGCAGGATATAAATGAACGTGCCGATATTGACATAATGGCGGTTCAATAAAAACACGATCACCATCAGCGTAACATTAACAATATTCGACGCCATCCCTAACTGCGTCGGACTTAAGTTCGCTGCGCTGCGGATTCCGTCATAGACAATGCCGACCGGATCATTCCCCAGCGCCGCGGCAGCATTAAACGCCAGCCCTGTGCCGACGAGGAATATCCCGACAACCGCAAGCATCAGTTTTTTTCCATTTTTTTTTCGAAAAAGCGACGATTCCATTTTACACCAGCCGCTCCAAAATCGAACTGCCGATCGTTCCCTCCGGCATACTGACGCCGAAATTCTCAGCGATCGAAGCCCCGATCACGGCAAACGTATCGGTATCCGGCAGTGCGCCGCCGTCCGCCATCTTCTTCGAATAGGAAATGAACGGCACATATTCCCTCGTATGGTCGGTTCCCGTATATGTCGGATCGTTCCCGTGATCCGCCGTTAAAATCAAAAGATCGTCGTCTCGCATCAGATCCATCAGCACGCCCAGGTTTTTATCGAATTTCTCGATCTCGCGTCCGTATCCGATCGGATCGCGGCGGTGTCCCCAGAGAGCGTCAAAATCCACCAAATTTGTAAAGCAAAGCCCCTTAAAATCCTTTTTGCAGATGTCGATTGTCTGCTCCATGCCGTGAACCGAACTGTCGGAATGGTTGCCCGCCGTAATCCCTTCCTCGCAGAAGATATCCGCAATCTTGCCGACGCTGATCACATCATATCCGGCGTCTTTTAACGCGTTAAGCGCCGTCGCGTTCGTCGGTTTGACCGCGTAGTCGTGGCGGTTCGACGTGCGTTTGAATTCGCCCTTCTTTTTGCCGACATACGGACGCGCAATGACGCGCCC
>CAJOQZ010000281.1 GCA_905236585.1 uncultured Lachnospiraceae bacterium | reverse complement strand
GTCATCACCGCGATCATGGTCTGCCCCTGCATGCCGTGTTCGAGGGCGATCTTTTCATGCACATAATAGGTGATCGACGCGGTGAATATCCCGTAACTTAAGCCCTGCAGCGCCATGCCGAAAAAGAGGATGGGAATCGACGGCGCCATGCAGATCGTAAGATTCCTCGCGACATACATGACGATCGCGAACAAAAGTAACTTCTCCGTGGAGGTCTTCTGCTTCAGATACGGCGTCAACGCCATAAACGGCAGTTCCGACGCCGCCATGCAGAACACGCCGACCCCGTACAGCGACGTATTGCCTCCCAAATGTTCAACGATATTGATCAGGTACGTGCCGAGCGACGTCGCCGCGGCAAACACCAGCGTAAACGCAAACAGCGTGATCATATATCCCCGGTATCTTTTGATAAATGCCGGCATGGAAAGTTCGCTTTGCGTTGAGCCGGTCGTTTTCACTTTGGCATCCGGCATGGAAAAAAGCGTAAGAAAAAGCAATGCCGTTGCGAGTGCGTGCGCCACCCCCAGCACCGTCGGGTTGAGATGGTCGATTAAGATTCCCAATACCACCGCCGTCGTCGCATAGGAAACGGAGCCCATCCCTCTTGACAGTCCAAAATTTAAGTTGACGCCATCGGTCAGGTAGTTCATGCAGATCGTCGTTAAAAGCGGCACATTCGTCGCCATAAGATTCCCCAGCGCGACGAACAGAAGCATTAAAACCACCTGCGGAAGCGGCAGCGTCATCATGACCGCCCATAATGCGATCATGCTAAGGTAGGTGCCTGCGACTAATTTTTTAATCGTAAGTCCTTTCACTTTGCCGATCAGTCCGGTAAAAAAAGGCGTCGTAAAAATCGTCATGCCGCACGTAATCCCTCTGGTAACGCCGATCATGGTATTCGACATTCCTCGGAATCGTAAAAATACGGCAATGTAGCCGTAGACGCAGCAGTATGACAGCCAGAAAAAAATATGCAGCAGGCTGTATTTTAACTGTATATGCTTCATCTAATTGAACCCCATAAATTTCTGGGCGATATGGTAAAAATGCACCGACATTTTCCGCCCGGCTTTTCCCGGCAGATTCATCGCCGCCCCTAAGATGCCGTAGCGTAAGTGGTGCCATGTGCGTTTGTCTTTTTTCTTGATGTAAGCCCATAGGTCTTTGATTTTCTGCAGGTCCTCATCCGTTCCCGAAACATAGCCGATCGTCGTGGAAATGACCGTGATCATCTCCAAATACGCGAACATATACTCCCGCAGATGCCGCTCCTTGATCTCCCACAGATTGTACGCGTCCACCATCATGTAGTTGACCCGCAGCTGCTGGTCGATCCGCTTTACCATGGTCGCTTCCGCGACCGACTGCCCTTCCCGTCCGATATAGTACCGGTAAAAATCCACATTCAGATAGTAGATCGTCTTCACATGCGGAAGCGGTACGTAAACGAAGAGGTTATCAACGTAAAACGTATGCTTCGGCAGTTTTAGTCCCGACGCACGAAGCATTTCGGTCCGGTATGTCACCGAATGCATCAGAATGGAAAAGCCCTTGATATTGCGCTTCATATCTTCCCATCCGATCACGCGGTCCGTCGGAAACAGCGGCGTATAGAACATGGTACGCTGATGGTTCTCCGAAACTTTTTCATATACGTAGTTGGTAAGGAGCATATCGATCTCTTCGCCTGAACTTGCGAAACGCCGCAGCGTCTTTAACACCTTTTGATACGCTTCTTCGTCTACCCAGTCGTCCGAATCGACCACTTTGAAATACGTTCCCCTCGCTTCGCGAAGCCCCGTATTGACCGCTTCGCCGTGTCCGCCGTTTTTTTGATGCACCGCACGGACGATGCCGGGATGCTCTTCCTCTAAGCGGTCGGCAATCGCCGCCGTCTCATCCGTCGAACCGTCGTCGACAATGATGATCTCCACGTCCTCGCCGCCGGGCAGAAGCGTATCTACGCATTTTTCCATATAGTCCTGCGAATTATAGCAGGGAATTGCAAAAGACAGCAGTTTCATATCCCTATACTCCGTTTAACTTGTTTTTGTCCGTGTGACAAAACTGATCCGTTCCGCCTTTTTCCCCGGTTTCCTGCCCGTATCGGTATCGAACATCTGCAATATTTCAAACCCGCTCATATCGAGCATTTCGCAAATGGTCTTCTCATCATACGCCCGCTGCTGATGATATTCGTGGAACCGGTAGAACGCGTCGAGACCGTTTTCGGAATAAATCGTCAGGTCATATTCGTTCAGTTCCGTATCGGGGTCATAATGATTTTCCCATATATAACTGCCCTCATAAACCGTCTCCGCAAAGGTGTTGTCCGCTAAAATATGTTCGAAGGTATACCGGGTCTTGATGTCAAAGATAAACAGTCCGCCCGGCTTCAGATAATCCGCAACAATGTCGAGCATGTCAAAGAGTTCATCATCCTCCAAAACGTAATTGATGGAATCGCAGGTGCAGATAAACGCGTCCACAAAGTCATATAACGCAAAATTACGAATGTCCCCACGAAAAAACTGGACGGCAAGCGGCTCGGCACCCTCTTCAATGTCTTCCGAACGCACCGCTGCGAGATCAAGCATATCCGTCGAACGATCTATGCCGATCATCTGATACCCTTCCATGGCAAGCGCTTTTGTAATGATCCCCGTACCGCAGCCAAGGTCGCATACGGTCGCATCCGGCTTTACACCGTACTTGCGCAAGATCCGGATGATCTTTTTCGACCAGTCGCCGTAAGGTATCACATCCTCCATAAACAGATCATAAACATACGCAAAGCCTTCATATATGCCTGTTTCCATCATATTCCCTTCCGCATCCATCGATAAATATCCTTATATACCTGTTTTTTGTCTGTTTCATTTAGAATCTCATGCCGGTCGTTTTGGTAAAGCCGCAGCGCCACATGCTCCACGCCGGCACGTTTGTACATCTTCGCCGCCTCTTTTACGCCTTTTCCGAAATCCCCCACCGGATCGTCCGCCCCCGATACGAAAAGCATTGGAAGGCTTTTCGGCGTTTTTGCCACATTGCGCATGTCCATGTCATAGCCGACCGCATCGAGCAGCGCACGGTATCCGTTCAAGGAGAATCGGAACGCCATCTTTTCATCCCCTGCCTTTTGCGAAAGGAAATCTACGTCCTTTGTCAGCCAGCTGTTCGTCAGATCTTTTCCCGTCAGATCGTAACGCGAAAACGACCGTCCGAACATTTTGGAGTCGGCAAAATCGCTTACCGCATCCCAGCCATGGATGAGAGAAAGCGTCCGAAGGAGGCTTTTCCCGGCGGCAATGGTCGCGGCGCTGACCGTCCCTGTCCCCATGACGACCGCACCGGTCAGCCCGCTTATCCGATCCCCTTTTTCGGATAAAAACATCCGCAGCAGATAGGAACCCATGGAATGTCCGAGGACGAAAAGCGGCACATTCGGATAGTCCTCCTTAAGCATAAGGTAATGTGCGAACATATCCTCCACCATTGCCTCTGCCGGGTGCGCCGCATACATAATGCCGCGCTCTTTTGCAGTGGCTGCCGAGCCGCCG
>CAJOQZ010000280.1 GCA_905236585.1 uncultured Lachnospiraceae bacterium | reverse complement strand
GGAATGCTGCGATACGGTTCTCATCGAAGAACATATGCTTCGTGCGGCAGAGTCCGATGCCTTCCGCACCGAGTTCTCTTGCCTTCTTCGCATCCGTCGGCGTATCCGCATTCGTACGAACCTTCAACGTACGATACTTGTCCGCCCAAGCCATAACACGTCCGAACTCACCGGCGATCTGTGCATCCACCGTCTTGATGTCGCCGTCATAAATGTTGCCGGTCGTACCGTCGATGGAGATGTAATCTCCCTCATGAAATTCCTTGCCTGCAAGTGTGAACTTCTTGTTCTCCTCGTCCATATCGATATCGCCGCAGCCGGATACGCAGCACTCGCCCATACCGCGGGCAACAACAGCCGCATGAGAGGTCATGCCGCCGCGAACCGTAAGGATGCCTTCCGCGCTCTTCATGCCGGTGATATCTTCCGGCGACGTCTCCAGACGAACCAAAATAACGCGCTCGCCGCGGTTCGCCCATTCAACTGCGTCATCCGCCGTAAATACGATCTTGCCGCATGCAGCACCCGGGGAAGCGCCCAAGCCCTTGCCGATCGGCGTAGCCGCCTTGATCGCTTCCGCGTCGAACTGCGGATGCAGCAATGTATCAAGGTTGCGCGGATCAATCATAAGTACCGCTTCTTCTTCTGTCTTGTGACCTTCATCAACCAAATCGCAAGCGATCTTCAATGCCGCCTGAGCGGTTCTCTTGCCGTTGCGGCACTGCAGCATATAGAGTTTCTTATTTTCTACCGTAAACTCCATGTCCTGCATATCGTGATAGTGGTTCTCCAATGTCTCGCATACGTTCAGGAAATCCTTGTATGCTTCCGGGAACTCCTGTTCCATCTGAGCGATCGGCATCGGCGTACGTACACCGGCAACAACGTCCTCGCCCTGTGCGTTCTTAAGGAACTCACCCATCAACTTATTCTCGCCGGTCGCCGGATCACGCGTAAACGCAACGCCCGTACCGGACTCGTCATTCAAATTGCCGAATACCATCGGCATTACGTTAACCGCAGTTCCCCAGGAATACGGGATGTCGTTGTCACGACGGTAAACGTTCGCACGCGGGTTGTCCCATGAACGGAATACGGCTTCAATCGCCAGTTTCAACTGTACAACCGGATCAGACGGGAAGTCTTCGCCTAACTGGTTCTTGTACTCCGCCTTGAACTGCTCCGCCAATTCCTTTAAGTCGGCAGCTGTCAGTTCTACGTCGAACTTAACGCCCTTTTCTTCCTTCATCTTGTCGATGAGCTGCTCGAAATACTTCTTGCCGACTTCCATTACAACGTCGGAGAACATCTGGATAAAACGACGATAGGAGTCATAAACGAATCTCTCAAACGTCGGATCGGGATTGTTCTTGATCATTGCCGCAACAACTTCGTCATTCAAGCCCAAGTTAAGAATCGTATCCATCATGCCCGGCATGGATGCACGCGCACCGGAACGAACGGAAACCAAAAGCGGGTTCTCAAGATCGCCGAACTTCTTGCCGTTGATCTCTTCCATCTTCTTAACGCCTTCCATCGTCTGCGCCATGATCTCGTCGTTAATCTTACGTCCGTCCTCATAGTACTGCGTACATGCTTCCGTCGTGATCGTGAAGCCCTGCGGTACCGGGTTGCGGTCAGTAAAAGTGTCCTTGAAAATGCTCGTCATCTCCGCAAGGTTCGCTCCCTTGCCGCCGAGAAGATTCCGCATGTCCATGTTGCCTTCGCTAAACATGTAGACCCATTTGTTTGCCATTTGTTTCTCCTCCTAAAAAATGCTTATTTCTATAATGCGTAACGCAGCAGCCGTTCTTAAACATCGCCGCCCGCATCATAAAGTACCGATTCGCATGCAAACAAGTCGCACAACGAATATTCTAACAATTTTTTTGTGATTATTCAACAAAAAAATACGAATATTTTTAAGAATTTATGGTATAATTTTAATGTAATGAAGATGATATAATATTTCTCACCATGGAGGATATTACATATGGGAATGACAAACAAACAATATCAGGGTTTTATCCGTACATTAAAAGAATTGACGGAAGAAAAAATCAAGAGCAGCGAAAGCAACGAAAAAAAGACAAAAGAAGATGTTTTGAATGATATGCGCTCCATTAAAGAATTGCTGCAGTCCATGCTCGAGGATGGTAATTAAGTCAGTATCATGAAAAAGAACTCTCTTGCCGGAAGTTTGATTCTAATTTTTACATCTCTCATATGGGGCATCGGATTCGTTGCGCAGCGTGCCGGAGGAGATATCTTCCGCCCGTACTCGTTTAACGGCATCCGTTTTGTCATCGCCGGTTTTGTCCTGCTCCCCATCGTCCTTGTGATACATAAGAAAAACACACAGATTTATGACGCCTCCCATCGCCCTTCCGTAAGGGCTTCGATAAAAGCGGGTCTGATCTGCGGCGTATTTTTGGCGGTTGCCTCGACCTTACAGCAGCTTGGCATAACTATCGGCGGCTCCGCCGGAAAAGCCGGATTTTTAACCGCCTGTTATATCATTTTGGTTCCGATCCTCGGAATCTTTCTTGGAAAAAAATGTCCGCTTCGCGTCTGGATTGCGGTACTGATTACGCTCGGGGGATTATACCTCCTCTGCGTCACGAACACAACGGCTTCTTCCGCCGCTGCGGCTTTGCTTCTTTCCTTCGCGGATATCCTGCTTTTATTGTGTGCGCTTTGTTTTGCCATTCAGATTTTGTGCATTGACGCCCTCGTCGGCAATACCGAACCTGTTCTTTTTTCCTGCGTGGAATTTTTTACGGCG
>CAJOQZ010000279.1 GCA_905236585.1 uncultured Lachnospiraceae bacterium | reverse complement strand
GTCCAGCACTTTCAGCACATCCCCGCAGAGGAATCCGCAATTTGACAAGCCGTTCTCGCGGGCATTCCTCTTCGCCGCTTCCACCGCCTCCTCTACGATCTCCACGCCGATGACCTCCTGCGCCGACGGGGACAATATCTGCGCTATCGTCCCCGTACCGGAATACAAATCAAAAATCCTCCGGTAATGTCTCGCCGAACCCTCCTTGGTTCCTTCGCCGTATCCTGCCGCATCCGCTTCGTTCCCGTCCTTTTCCCTTCTATCATTCAAATCCGCGCCTGACAGCACCTCTCCCAGCACATATTCCCTTGCCTTCGTATACAGAACCTCCGCGCCCCGGGAATTTGTCTGAAAAAAGGAAAACGGCGTGATCCGAAACCGAAGCCCCAGCAGTTCCTCCCTAAAATACCCCTGTCCGTACAACACGTCGGTCCCCTGATCTTCTACTACGTCCGCCGGTCGGTCGTTTTTCGTATGCAGAATTCCGGCAATTCTGCCGTCATACGCCTCCCCCAGCAGCGCCTCTTTCCAGCCATTCAGCAGTTGTTCCTCCGGCAGCGACGCTCCATGTGTATGCTCTGCTTCCTGCGTTTGATCCGCCATTGTCATATCGCTGCTCGTCACCAAATCGACAAGTATCTCTCCCGTCTTCGCCGCCTTGCGCACCAGCAGATGACGCAGATATCCCTTATGCGTGCGCTTATGATAATACGCCGTCTGCTCCTTTCGGAAGTAGGAAAGTGTTACGCTTAGTACCTTGCGCATATCCGCATCCATGATGCGGCAGTCGGCTGTCGATATGATGTCATAAAAACTGCCGCGTTTATGCATGCCTAATTGCAGAATGCCGCCCGGCTCATCATCGCCGAAGGTCAGTTCCATTTTATTGCGGTATCCTTCCGATGTCGGGCTCGGCAGGATTCCCTCGTTGATCGTATCAAATACGTTCTCTCCGATTACCGGGGTAAGCAGCCGTCTGATCTGCCCCTCTTTGACCGCCAACTGCTCCTTATACGCCATCCCCTGATACAGACAGCCGCCGCACTTTCCCGCATGCGGACATGTCTTCTCCCCGCACATAGGCGACTGCTCGATTACGGCAAGCAGCCGTCCCTCGATCCGACCCTGCTTTTTCTTTGATATTCGAAACGAGATCCGCTGTCCCGGCAGCGCATTCTTCACCACCGCATAAACGCCGCCCTCTTCCGTATCGATCCGCACAATTCCCTTATTCGGAAAATCGATCCGCTCTACAATCCCCTCAACGATATCGCCTTTCTTCATTGCCTTTCTCCGTCCTTAACATCTTTGTCCGTCCTGTGTCAAATGCCAGTCAAATTCCCTATCACAAGCATACTGCTAATCCCGCAACGCATCCATAATGTCCCCCGGCGAAAATCCTCTCGACGCGAGGAAACGATACATCTTCGCCCTCTCTTTCTGATCCGCTTCCTCCGGATTGTAATGCTTCTTCGCAAGAAGTTCTGCAATTAGCCCCCGCTCATCCGTCTCGTACCCCTCTTCAAGCGCGGCTTCGACCACTTCCTTAGCAATGCCTTTCCGAAGAAGATCCTGCTTCAGCCGCTGGCAGCTCTTCGAGTCTTTATGAAAATATATATAATTCTCGGCATACCGCCGGTCGTCCACATAATGATACGACGCCGCATAAGCGACCGCTTCGTCAATCGCTTCCATTGGATAACCGCCCTCGCGCAGTTTCTGCCGGATGTTGCTTTCGGTACGGTCCTGCTTCTCCAACAGATGCATCGTGCGCGCCTTTGCCCGCGGAATCAATATATCTGTCAAAAGTGCTTCGTACTGCTGCGTGGTAATCTCTTCGTCCTCCGCTAATCCCATTTGCAGCATTTCGCCCCGATAGAGAACAAAATCCGCCCCGTTGTCGAGGCGGATGCGATACCGCTTTGCTTTGTTCTTCACCTGTTCGATTGATACGATCCGCATGATCATTCCTCACCGGATGCAGCCGCGTCTTCCGTCCGCGCCTTCACCGCCGGTCCTTCCGGGGCATTCTTCTCCGGGATCGTCTCAAGTCCGTAATGCTCCCGGATCAGGTTCTCCACATGAGCGCATACCTCCGGATGCTCCGCAAGATAAATCTTCGCATTCTCGCGTCCCTGTCCGATCTTGTCTCCCTCATATGCATACCATGCGCCCGATTTGTTGATAATGTCGAGGTTCGCCGCCATATCGAGGATGTCTCCCTCCCGGGATATTCCCTTGCCGAACATGATGTCAAATTCCGCTTCCCTGAACGGGGGAGCGATCTTATTCTTCACAATCTTCACCCGGGTGCGGTTCCCGATCACTTCGCCCTGCTGCTTCAATGACTCTATCCTGCGGACGTCAAGGCGCACGGAGGAATAGAACTTAAGCGCACGTCCACCGGTCGTCGTCTCGGGATTCCCGAACATGACGCCGACTTTCTCGCGCAGCTGGTTGATGAAGATGACCACGCAGTTGCTCTTCGAGATCGCAGCCGTCAGTTTGCGAAGCGCCTGCGACATCAGACGCGCATGCAGTCCGACATGGGAATCCCCCATGTCTCCGTCAATCTCTGCCTTCGGAACAAGCGCCGCCACGGAGTCAACGATAATAATGTCCACCGCGCCGGAACGAACCATGGTCTCCGTAATCTCCAACGCCTGCTCGCCGTTGTCCGGCTGGGAAATGTACAAATTGTCAATATCGACGCCGATATTGCGCGCATAGACCGGATCAAGCGCGTGCTCCGCGTCGATAAATCCGGCAATGCCGCCCTGCTTCTGCACCGATGCGACCGCGTGCAGAGCAACCGTCGTCTTGCCCGAAGACTCGGGACCGTAAATCTCAATGATCCGCCCCTTCGGCAGACCGCCCTGCCCTAACGCGATATCCAGACTGATCGAACCTGTCGAAACGGTCTCCACCTGCATCGCCGCCCCCGAATCGCCTAACTTCATAACGGAGCCTCTGCCGTACTGCTTCTCAATCTGCGCAATCGCCGCATCCAACGCCTTCAACTTATCTTCTTTTGCCATAATCGCAACTCCATTCTCGAACCTTTGTTCGTTATTATGAATATAATATAGCGCAACAGGGATAAAAAGTCAAACGTATTTTCGATATTTTTCAAAAAAATTGGGGATGCCGCACGAAAGCGACATACAGAACAATCATGGGAACCAATTTTCTATTCGCTCCCGGCAAACCAACGAAAAACAGGAAAAAGTACACTTAATCGACGGAAATCAATTTTCATCCAATCTTGCCTTCGGAACAAACAAATCTCCATGTTCGACGGCGAGAACGCCTTAACCTCACATGGAGAAGCGTTTGTTCTCAATATAAAAGTTGATTTCCTACAGTTAATCTTATCGGAAACAGTTCCCCTATGTCAAGTCCCATTTTCGACATTCACATTTATTTTTACAACATGGCTTCCGATGCCTTCCGCCGTCAGGCGCACGACCGCAGCTCCCGCTTCCCCTTTTGATTTCACATAGAATCCGGCATATCCGCCCCGAAACGGCACCACCGCCGGTCCGATCAGCGCAATCGGCCCCGCCGTCTCGATCGTAAGCGCCTCCCCGTAAAACGGCAGCACATTCCCGTTGCCGTCGGTCGCTGAAATGCGGAACGCCGCAACATCATACGTATTCTTCTCAGTCAATTCTTTCGACGATACAGTCACCGCCATGGACATAGACGCCATCGGCTCTTTGATAACGGTTTTCACCACATGACCGTCCTTTACCGCGTCAAAGCGGTAGACGCTCGACGCGGCGCCCCAGTCGCCGACGTATTTGGTATAAAGACGCTCCACGTCCTCCAATGTCATATGGTAGCGGAGCATCAATTCCGCCGCCGCTTTTTTTAGTTCCGCAGAAGGTCGGCTCCCATATACGGCGGTATAATTCAGACAGAACTTCAAGAGTTTTGCCTGCCGCTTGGAAAACCGTTCCTTTTTTTCCAAAAGATCCCCGACGTAATCATCCACTAAAATCGGGCCGTGCCGCAGATGCTTAAACCGCGTATCGCGCTGCCGGTATTCTTTTATTAAGACGTTGTTCTTATACATCCTAACGGAGTCGGCGTTCGTTATGATATAGACCTCGCCGCGCGTCGTCGCCGGATGCTCCCCGACATCCATGGAAGAGGATATCTCCAGCACATGCGTCCGGTTCGTCTGCGCCGCATACACGTACGCCGCCGTCTTGGGATTGCGAAACATATCCATCACGCCGTGATAGCAGATCGCATCGCCGCTTCCGAAATCTTTGTGCGTATTGTAGTCGCAAAAACACCAGCCGAAGCCGCCCAAAATATCGTCATGCTTCGCAATCTCATCCATGACCGCCGCATGCCGCAGGGCGTGTTCGGTGCGCTTTTCCTCCCAGTCGAAATTCTTGGTTGGAAACATATGCCCGGCATATTCCGAAATCAGATACGGCTTCATCGGACTGCCCGTCACTGCCATTTTCGGCTCGCATCCGGCGTTGGTTCCGTCATGGGAAAAATCGTTGTAGGTATAGACATCTTCGAGAAGGTGCATCTTTTTATGCGCCCGGACGCCGCCGGTCGGACGCGAAGGATCAAGCGCGTGCGCCGCCTCATTCGTTTTGCCGTACAGTTCGTCACAGTCCGCGGACTCATTGATGCGGACGCCCCACAAAAAGACGGACGGATGGTTGCGGTATTGAAGCACCATTTCTTTTGTATTTTCGACGCAGATTTCCTTCCACTTGCTGCCGCCGATATGCTGCCAGCCCGGTATCTCGGTAAAAACCAGAAGCCCGACGCGGTCGCACTCGTCAATGAAATAGGGCGACTGCGGGTAATGGGAAGTCCGAACGGCATTAAGTCCGAGTTCACGTTTTAAGATGCGGGCGTCATACCGCTGGATACTCTCCGGCATGGCATATCCGACGTAAGGATAACTCTGGTGGCGGTTTATTCCTCGTAGTTTAAGGCGTCTGCCGTTCAAGAACAGCCCCTTGCTTTTTACCTCGATCTCCCGAAACCCGATGCGGTCGATATGCGTATCGACCGTCTCGCCGTCCAAGCGGATCTCCGTCCGTATCTCATATGTTTTCGGATTGGAAACATCCCAGATATGCACGCTCCCGGCAAGCGTCGTCGTCCGTCCCTCGGGAGAGAGCGGCTGATTGGATATCTGCCGGTTGTCCAAAAACTGGCACACGAAAAGCCGTCGCTTTTGCGCCGCTGCCTTCGCCTCGGCGGATAGTTCGATCATGGAAAAAATTTTCCCCTGCATGGTAAGGCTTTCCAGCATCTCCAGCCGCATCCCGTTCGTATGCGGGGATTCGGTCAGCGTCGGCTGATAAAAAACGTCTTTCATGTGCACCGGGGATTTGACGTCCAAAAAAACGTCCCGATAGATACCGCCGAAAGTCATGTAATCGATCACATAGCCGAACGGCGGCTGATCCAAGTTCTCCCGCGAATCGCAGCGAACCGTAAGAAGATTGTCCGCTCCATAGGAAAGCAGACCCGTAATATCAAATGTAAAAGAAGTATAGCCGCAGCGGTGCTCTCCCGCTTTTTTCCCGTTCACATATACTTCCGCAAAATGCGCCACCGCGCCGAAGGTCAAAAATACGCACTTATCCCGCCAGTCCGCCGGAACGCGCAACACTTTCTGATAGCACGCATCCCGTTCATAGACCGACTTGTCAAAATAATGATACGGCACCTCGCGGGAAGTATGCGGCAAAGAAACTTCTTCGCCGCCCCGCATCAGTGTCGTAACCATATCCGTCAAAAATGTATCCGCAAACCGCCAGCCGCGGTTCAGATATATTCTCGGCATTTATAAACCCTCGTCGTATTATAGTATAAAAAAATCCTTTTACAGATCCGACGTGCAGTGCATGCACTTTTTTGCGCCGATCGGAATCATTGCCATACAATACGGACATTCCTTTTCGGTCGGTGCCGCTTCTTCTGCCTCCGCTTCGGATTTTTTCACCTTCGCGCTGACGCCGTTTAGGAATTTGATCATGCAAAAGATCACCAGCGCCATCAAAAGGAAGTTGATTACAACCGTGATAAACGTCCCGTAATTCAGCGTCGCCGCTCCCGCATCCTGCGCCGCCGCAAGCGTCTTGTATTCGTTGCCGTCAAGTGAAATGAACCAGTTCGAAAAATCTATGCCGCCCGTAAGCGCGGAGATGACCGGCATGATGATATCATCTACCAAAGAAGATATGATCGACTGAAACGCGCCGCCGATAATTACGCCGACTGCCAAGTCCATTACATTGCCGCGCATGATAAATTCGCGGAACTCATTCACAAAGCCTTTGCTTTTGCCTGCCATGTTTTTCAAATCAACCGGATTAGCCATTCTTTTTCTCCTTTTCCCTTAAATTATACTCCCTGCCTGTTCGATATCCGAACAGGTAAAATCACTTTCTTTATTATATCCTATGCTCATAAAAAAGCAAGCATGTTGAAATTACTGGTTCGAAAATCGGTTTTTATCCAATATCGCCATGAGAACAAACAAATCTCCATGTTCGACGGCAAGAATGCCTTAACCTCACACGGAGATTATTTGTTCTCAAAAAAAGATAATTTCCGTAACTTACTGATCCAGGATCGACGACATATAGGTGATTCCCGATATGTTGCCGTCCTCGGTTAATAACTGCAGTTTCATGCCGTCTTTTTCGTAGATATACGCCGTTCCGCTTTCGGTATAGCCCTCGCCGTACAGTTCCACGGCTTTTTCCGCCGGTTCGCCGATGTATAAGCCCTCTGCGGTCGATACCGTATCGTCGAACAGATTGATATAAGAGACGAAATCCTTGCTCCCGTCCTCATTCGGATAAGTCTTCACTTCGTAATGGTCATATGTGTAGGTCTTGTCCAGTTGATCCTCAAAAGCGCAGCTTGCCGCCTCGAAATAATCCTTCTCTTCGCCGAGCGCCTTCAAGGCGTCCTCCATCGGCATATCCACCGCAATCTCACCGTTCCCCGTATCGAACAGATATCCGGTAAGGGCTTCTTTCGTCTCGTCATCCGCCGCTGCCGCTTCGTTTTCTACGGTCGTTTCTTTTGTGATCGTTTTTACGCCGTCGTCTCCGCATGCCGTCATGGGAAAAAGAAAAAGCCCCGCCGCAAGCATAAGCATGAATCTTTTTTTCATATTCACTCCTCTAATAACGCAAGTTATTATCTGACTTACTCTGTCGGATGCCGGTGCTGTCATCAACTCACTTCGTTCGTTGGACAGTACTTGGCTCCTCTAATAACGCAAGTTATTATCTG
>CAJOQZ010000278.1 GCA_905236585.1 uncultured Lachnospiraceae bacterium | reverse complement strand
GCCCGGCTCCTCTTTCCCGGACGTCTTGACAAAAACGATCTCCTTTCCGATGCTCCACGAAAAGCCGATCTCCTTAAGACGCGACGTCACGACCGCCATCGCGCTATTCACCAGTTCCTTGTCCGCATCCGAAAACGATTGCACTTGATTCTTGGAAAAAGCAATGTATTCGTCAATCGTCGCGCCCGTTCTCTGCATCCGGTACGCCAGATCGTTCGCCGACAATCCGTTGTAATACGCCGAATTGGAAAGCAGAAGTTTCTGCCCTTCCGATGCGTCCGCGAAGCGATAGGGGATGAGCGCCTTGTCTGCCGCCTGTACATACGTCGCAATTTCCAACGGGATCTCTTCGGATTCCTCCGCCGTGGAGCCAACTTCCGCGGAATCGGCACCCTCCGCCGGTTCGCCCGCTGTCTCCGCTGCCGTTTCTGCTGCCGCTCCGTCTGCACCCGTGGACGTATCCGCTCCGCACGCGCCGAAAAGAACGACCGAAGCAAGCAGCAGTGCCAGTAATCTCTTTTTCATTATCATTGCCCTTCTCATGCAAAAAGTGTTTTGTATGCTAATTAGAATACCATTGCATGGAATAATTGGCAAGAGATAAGACGAAAAGCCTACGGAAAACAACTTTTATGTAAAGAAACAAACAATCTCCGTGCAAGGTTAAGGCATTATTGCCGTCAAACACGGGGATTTGTTTGTTCCAAAGGCAATAATGGATGAAAATTGATTTCCGCGCAAAAACTCTATTTTTTTACCGCCGCATATACCTCATTTTTGCTGATGCCGCGGTCGGCGGCGACCTGCTTCATTGCCTCTTTTGATGAAAGCCCCTCGGAAAGATACTGCTCATAGTGCTCCGCCACAGAAATATCCGCCCATTTTGCTGCGTTTTCCGATGCGGCGTCTTCTCTTGGTCTGCCCTCGATCACAAGAACGTACTCCCCCCTCGGCTGGCTCTCCTGATAAAATGCAGCCGCCTCGGCAAAGGTCATCATCTGCTTTTCTTCGAATTTTTTCGTCAACTCCCGGCAAAGGACAAGCCGACGCTCCTCCCCGAAAACGCCTCCAAGTTCCTTCAAAGTCGCCCGCAGATGGTGGGGCGCCTCGTATATGATGATCGTCCGCGTTTCTTTTTTCAGTTCATTAAGCACGTCCGCCCGCAGTTTCTTTTTTTTCGGCAGAAAAGCCTCGAATGCGAAGCGCCGGGCGGAAAGCCCGCTCGAAACCAGCGCTGTCACCGCCGCAACCGCGCCGGGAAGCGCATAGACAGCAATGCCCTCTTCGGCGCACGCCGCGACCAGTTCCTCGCCCGGATCGGAAATCCCCGGCGTCCCGGCATCCGTTATCACCGCCACGCTTTTGCCCTCCCGAAGCGCGGCAAGCAGCGAAGGGATTTTCTCTATTTTATTATGCTCATGGTACGACGTGACCGGCGTATGGATGTCATAATGCGACAAAAGGACGCCCGATGTGCGCGTATCCTCCGCCGCGATCAAATCAACTTCCTTTAATATCCGCACCGCCCGAAATGTCATGTCCTCCAGATTCCCGATCGGCGTCGCAACCAAATACAATATTCCCGCGCTCATGTCTCCTGCTGACTGTTCATTTCATATAAGCCACTCATAACCGGGGCGTGCCTCCTCCCCTCAAAACCCATACCACCTGCGAATCTCTTCCGTATACTCGCCACTTTTGTCATAGACGATCAGCGGCTTTTCCACGGCAAGGCGCGGATTGCCGCCGCGAACCCCCTCGACTAAAACCATGTTCGGCTCCTTGTCGATAAACGGATAGACCAGCCGCATCCGCTTCGGCTCGATGCCATATGCATGCATCCCGGAAAGCAGTTCCACCAGACGGAACGGGCGGTGTACGAAATAGCAGCGCCCTTTCGGCTTAAGGAGTTTCGCTGTCTGTGACAGGATGTCGTTTAAGTCGCACAAAATCTCGTGCCGCGCAATCATTTTCGCATCGTTTGCGCCCGTCAGCCCGTGCCCGCCGATCATATACGGCGGATTCGACGTCACCACATCAAAAGACGCTGCCCCAAAAGCGGCTGCAGCATCCCGTATATCCCCCTCCATGACGGTGATTTTTTCTTCAAGCCCGTTCAGCCGGACGCTGCGTTTCGCCATGTCCGCCAAACGTTTTTGAATCTCGATCCCTGTAAAATGCGCCCCTTCCGTCAGCGCGGACAACAGCACCGGAATGATTCCGTTGCCACATCCAAGGTCAATCGTCACTTCATTCTGATGTACTTTTGCAAAATGCGACAATAAAACCGCGTCCATTCCAAAGCAAAAGACATCTTTGTGCTGGATTAAGCGAAGCCCGTTCCGCTCCAGATCGTCAATGCGCTCGCCCTCTAACAAAAGCGTGCCGCCTGCAGCCGGCTCCTCCTTGGCGTGAATCCGTTCCGAATCCAGCCGACCGTCTGCCGCCGCATCTGCAAAATGCCGTTCCTCGCCATTTGACCCGCCGTGCGCCGTCAAGACTTCTCCCCGTCGCCGCGGTTATTCTGATTGCCCTTGTTCCCGCGGTTCCTGCCGCCGCGGCGGTTGCGGTTCCTTTGGTTTTTATTATTGCTCTTCTTATTT
>CAJOQZ010000277.1 GCA_905236585.1 uncultured Lachnospiraceae bacterium | reverse complement strand
TTAGGACTTACTTTCTACTGCCTTTTTGATAAAAAGAAAATCACTGCACACAGCCTAGGCAGGCCATCGCGCAGCGATTTTGTTCAACGCCAATTTGGAAGGCTTGAAGGCAATGTTTACCGTGGGATATCTGTTGGGATGCGGTAAATATTTAGACCGTGAGGCATATGATACCTTTACGGAACTTGAAAAGCCGCGAAGTTCACAGGAAATTGCCGATCACAAGGACGAAACGACAAAAGAAAACGAACGGTTATGCGAGTTTATATCGGAAAGTGCACTTATCGCAGCGATGGATAAACTGTATCTGGACGCTTATATCCTGCCGGAGACGGCGGCGGAACTGACCGAGATGACGGAAGACATCATTGACGTATACCGCACGGAGATTTTTCCGAATGAGGAATGGCTTTCCGAAGAGGGCAAAAAAACGTGTATCGAAAAACTCGATGCGATCACCTTGAATATCATTTATCCTGATTTTTCTTCGGTAGATTATAGCGATCTATATATCACGCCAAAGGAGGAGGACGGCACGTTTCTTGACGCGTATTTGACAAGCTGTCGTTTCTTGGAGCAGACAAAAGCAAAAAGGGCGGCAAGGACGTTTGACCGCAACGAATGGTATCCCTTTAACGCGGAGCTCAGCACGACGATTACCAATTCCTGCTACATTCGAACGGCAAACAGCATCAATATATATGCCGGCATCTTAGAAGATCCCGCGTATCACTTGGGGATGAGCAAAGAAGAACTCTATTCCGGCATCGGCGCGATAGTAGGACATGAAATCAGCCATGGTTTTGACAGCGGTGGCGTACAGTACGACAAAGACGGAAAGAAAGATCAGATTTTGTCGGATGCCGATGAGCAGGCGTTCAATGACCGGGCGGATCTGGTGGCTGGGTATTATACCTCCATCCAGCCATATAAGGGCTCCGGCATTTATGAGGGAAGCAACGTGAAGGTGGAGGCGACTGCAGATATGGGCGGCTTGAAGGCATTGCTTACACTCGCAAAACGGATCGACAATTTTGACTATGACTTATTTTTCCGTCATTATGCGCTGCTGTGGTCGGCACAGAACGGAATGGAAGAGGAGCAGTGGTATTTTAAGAATGATGAACATCCGCTGAGTTTTCTTCGAATCAACGTTGGCGTCCAGCAGTTTGATGAGTTTTATGAGACGTATAATGTAGCACCGGATGACGGGATGTATTTGGAAAAAGCAAAACGGATTGCCGTCTGGTAAGGAGGAAAAAACATGAGCGAGGCAATGATCAAACTCGAAAACATAAAGAAGTCCTATGGGAAAAATGAGATATTAAAGGGCGTCAATATGCAGGTCAACCGGGGCGACATCTACGGCTTAATCGGCAGGAACGGCGCGGGCAAGACTACGATTTTCAAAATGATCCTCGGCTTGTCCGAAAAGAATGACGGAACGGTGTCCATTGAGGGCAGCACAAACGATAAAGAACTGATGCAGAACCGTAGCAAGATCGGCTTCCTCGTTGGAACGAAGTTTTACAATTACCTATCCGCAAGAGACAATCTAAAGTACTATGCCACGGTTAAGGGTGTCCCCAACCGCAAGGAGGAGATTGACCGCGTACTTTCAGTGGTGGGGCTTGCGGATGTGAAAAAGCCGTTTAAGAATTTTTCTCTCGGCATGACGCAGCGGCTCGGCATTGCAAACGCCATTTTAGGCAATCCTGACATCCTAATCCTTGACGAGCCGACAAATGGATTAGACCCGCAGGGAATCGCGGACGTGCGGCATATGGTGCAGCGTTTCCGGGAGGAATTTGGCATGACCGTGATCGTATCGTCCCATATCCTCGGAGAACTCGAACATACGGCGGATCGGTTCGGCATCGTAAATAACGGCATCGTGGTAAAGGAGATCTCGCAGGATGACTTAAAGGAGAACCAGCCGGCGGTGGAGATTGCGGTGGATGACCTTGCAAAAGCAAAGAAAGTGCTTGCCGATAACGGCGTAAAGGTTTTGCGCGAAGTGGAAGAGCGGTCATCCTTGGAAGATTACTATTTCAGACTGGTGGGAGGAAGTAAGGAATGAGACGATTGATTACCGCCGATATCCGGCGCATCCTCTGCAAAAAGGAAATCTATGTATTCGCGTTTCTGTTATATGCGGTTTTACTGGCGGTAAAGAGCAAGTCAGACGTGGAGGATCAAATTGATCTGTTCCAGACCATGGTAACGCTGCTGGCAATCTTCTTTTGCATTATTCCGGTGTTTCTTACTGTATATGGGGACGAAATCCGCACCGGTGCCATGCAGTGCGTGATCGGACGGGGAATGTCGCGGCGAAAAGTTATCATCAGCAAACTGGCGGACTGCTGCATCCTGTTTGTATTGATGTTCCTCGGCTTTTTGTGTGTGTTTTATTTCAAAAATTATATGTCGGATCTTGTGCTTTCACCGAAGCAAAATCTGATGGCGCTGATCTATGTTCTGATTACCTGCGTAAGAGCAACCGGGTATTTTGCGATATCGGGGATGCTCTTGTTTACCTCTTGGAATGTTGCCATAGGGCTTACGTCCAATATTATGCTGGTATCTGTAGTGGTCGCGCTTACCTTGATACAGGACAATACCCATATTTCGTTAGCGGATTTCTGGCTGGACGGGCTTCTTAGCGCATCCTATAACGATATTTTGATCGGCAATTTCCCGTGGAAACTCATCCTTGCGGTGGCGGTATACATTGTCGGCGTCGTGTTCCTTACGGGCATAATTTTTGACAGGAAGGAGCTGGATCTATGAAAAATCTGATAATAGGAGATATCCGGCGGATATTATGTAAGAAGTCCATGTGGCTGGCGTTTGTGATAGCGATAGCCGCTATAGTCGGGATTGTCATGTATGCGCTTTCCTTTATGAAAGACAGTTCGTTCGTTTTCGCGACCAGCGTCATATCGGGAATTGTGGATTTGGGGGCAATTATCATCGGCGTAGCCGTTTTCCTTGCGGTATACGGGGATGATTTTAAGTCCATGTCCATTATCAGCATTATCGGAAGAGGCAACTCGAGAAGAAAACTGATTATTTCAAAATTTATCAACAGCGTCATCCTTTCGGCTCTTTTGTATCTTGTCCTTTCGGCGGTTGTGTTCGCCTTTTCGATTTTTATGGAAATGGAACTACTCCCGGATGAGGCGTTGGCAATGTATCTTGGCGTGTTCAAGGGATTCTATCTTACGGTGGGGTATGTAACCATGGCGGCAATCGCAATCTATGCGACGGGGAACATACCGTTTTCGGTGTTTATAGTGGTGTTGTTTTATATGATCCTACCGACGGTGCTGTCCTTAACTTCGCTGCTTCCCGTAGTGAAAAATTGGCATCTTGACCGGTATGATTATAACGGGCTTGCTTCGACGGGTTTAAGCAGCATTGTTCTTGGCATGACAGGAAAAGGCATCTTCCTTTTGATTTTGGATTTTGCGGTATATGTGGGCGGTGCGATAGCGATAATATATCTGGTTTTCAATAAGAAGGAACTGGATTTTTAGAGGACTCTATCTTGTTCCTCGATAGCAACACGTAATGTTCGAAAAAAACTTGACTTTTTGTTTTATCGAACGTAATATACGAACTAAGGACGAATTGTCCGTTGAAGAGTGCCCTGCCGCTCCTAAGAGCAGATTATTTATGTCAGGTGCGCCACCACCTTTAAGCGTGGCAATAATGTTGAAGAAATGGCAGTTTGGACTGCCGTTTCTGTTTTTTTAGGAGAATAATGGATAAGTTAAACTTTTCACGGTAATGCCGGAATGTGAAACTAATCCCTTCTATTATAATCTACGGCATTTACCGCCTGCCGTTTGTGTTCGTCCTCGATGGCAGCATAATGTTCGATTGTGGTATTGATGTTCTCATGTCCTAAGACGTCGGCAACGAGGCGGATATCGCCCGTTTCGCGGTATAGGGCAGTACCATAGGTGCTTCGTAATTTGTGCGGCGTGATCTTCTTGTTGGGGACGACCATGCGAGCGTATTTTTTCACCAACTGTTCGATGGCGTCAACAGACATCCTAGTTCCACGAATGGACAAAAACAGGGCGTTTTCATGTCCCTCCTGCGGGACGATGGACTTTCTGCCGCCGGTTGCTTTGTCTTTGCTGTTGATATAATCGGCTAACGCGTCATGGATGTCATCGCCGAAATACAAAACGTCCTGTCCGCCGCCTTTTCGAACGACCACAAACGAGTTGACCTTTAAGTCAACATCTGTAACGTCGAGTCCGTTGCATTCGGAAACGCGGATTCCGGTTCCCAACATCAGCATTAACAGGGCAAAATCGCGTTTTTGCGTGCGTTCACAGGCTTTCCTCTGGCGTTCGCTCATTTGTTCGTTGCCGTTAGCGACGGCATTTAAGATCGCCTGTACTTCATAATTATTCATTCGGATGATGTTCTTATCCTTTTTCAAGCGTGGCAAAGGAACCAACTGCGTCGGATCATCCTTGATATTCTTATGCAGCAAATGATAATGAAACATACCGCGTAACGGAGACATTTTTCGGGCGATCGCTTTTTTATCGTTTTCATGAGGATCCTCGGGATCGATATTCAGTTCCAAATATCGTTGGTATTCAAAAATATCATCCGGTGTGATCTGTGATAAAACATCATAACGGATATCCTTGATATCGACAGAACGAAACATCGGATTGCTGTCCTTCATAAATTCAAAGAATACCAAGAGATCATAACTGTAGGATACCAAGGTCGAAGGCTGCGTCGTCATTTCCTTGCTGTAGATATAATCCGTGGCGCATTTCGGCAGACGTCCGAGAAGTTCACGCAATTTGACTTTCTGTGATTTGGATTTGTTCTTATAAAATTCCGAATCTTTTCCCATGATAAATATTACTCCGTAGAAATAGCCGTTCCATATATTATATATAACTATTATTAATTATACCATATATCCACTTCTCATGTCAATACTTTATCGGATAAACAGATATTTATCCGATAGTTACATTTTACAATATACACTCTTTCTCGTCAACTCACAAGCCTACTCCTACATCGATCTCTAGGAATAAAAACTCATAAGGCTTATGAGGCATCTACTCCAAATTCTTC